>DASPWW010000118.1:0-18573 GCA_035637595.1 Solirubrobacterales bacterium
CACGCGCTCCTCCTCGCGTCGCACCAGCGCCTCGAACAGCTCGCCCTTGCTCGCGTAGCACGCGTAGACGACCGGCTTGGTGACGCCGGCGGCGGTCGCGATCGCGTCCATCGAGGTGCGCTCGTAGCCGCGCTCCAGGAACAGCCCGAAGGCGGCGTCGAGCACGAGGGGCCGGCGGCGCTCCGGGCCGAGGTGCGCCGCCCGCTCGCGGCGCGCTCGCGGCTCGCGCTCGACTGCGCTCGGCTTTGCACCCATATTCCTACCTATGGTAGCGTTTTCCTACCGATGGTAAGAAACACGTGGAGGATGCGGAGATGAGCGAAGCCCCGACCAGCGACAGCCTGAACGAATTCGACGCCGGCCAGCTCGCCCAGCTCGTCGCCGGGGCGAGCGACGAGCAGCTGGCCCAGGGGATGTCCGAGCCCGCCGGCCGCAAGGCCACCCTGGACGAGATCTTCCGGCGCATGGCCGAGCACGTCGAGCCCGCCAAGGCGCGCGGCAACGACGCCGTGATCCACTGGATGATCCTCGACCACCCCGACGGGGGTCACGACCACTACGAGGTCATCCTCGCCGAAGGCGCCTGCGTGGTCTCCGACGAGCCGTCGCGCGAGCCCCGGGTTGCGTTCAAGATCGGACCGGTCGACTTCCTGCGGCTGGTCAGCGGCAACGCTGCGGGCCCGATGCTGTTCATGACCGGCAAGCTGAAGATCGAGGGCGACCTGATGTTCGCCTCCACCATGACGAGCCTGTTCCGGATTCCCCGTGGGGAGGCCACAGCCCCGGCCGCGGGAGACCAGGCGGCCGCCAACGCCCCGGCCGCGGGAGACCATGCGGCCGCCACCGCCCCGGCGGCCGGAGACCAGGCATGAGCACCACCGCCGACGCCGACCGGGCCGTCGAGGGGCTCGGGATAGAGATCTCCGACTCGCCGTTCTCGCTCGACCTCTCCGACGACCAGCGCGAGATCCGCGACTGGGCGCACGGCTTCGCCGAGCGGGAGATCCGCCCCGCCGCGGCCGAGTGGGACGAGCGCGAGGAGACGCCGTGGCCGATCATCTCCGAGGCGGCGAAGATCGGCCTCTACGGGTTCGAGGCCCTGGCGCAGTTCTGGGCCGACCCCAGCGGGCTGACGCTGCCGATCGTCAACGAGGAGCTGTTCTGGGGGGACGCCGGCATCGGGATGTCGATCTTCGGCACGACGCTGGCGGTCGCCGGGATCTACTCGTCCGGCACTCCCGAGCAGCTCGTCGAGTGGGTGCAGCAATGCTACGGCACGCCCGACGATCCCAAGGTCGCGGCGTTCTGCGTCTCGGAGCCGGACGCCGGCTCGGACGTCTCGGCCCTGCGCACGACGGCGAAATACGACGAGGCCAAGGACGAGTGGGTGCTAAACGGCCAGAAGGCGTGGGCGACCAACGGCGGCATCGCCAACGTCCACGTTATCGTCGCCTCGGTGGACCGCGAGCTCGCGGCGCGCGGCCACGCCGGCTTCGTCGTCCCGCCGGGCACCGAGGGCCTGGAGCAGGGCACCAAGGTCAAGAAGCACGGACTGCGCGCCTCGCACACCGCCGACGTCCATCTCGACGACTGCCGCGTCCCCGGGTCGTGCCTGCTGGGTGGCAAGGAGAAGCTCGACGAGCGCCTCGCTCGGGCACGCGAGGGCGAGAGCGGTCGCACCCAGGCTGCGATGCGCACCTTCGAGGTCAGCCGCCCGACCGTGGGAGCACAGGCGCTCGGGATCGCCCGCGCGGCCTACGAATACGCGCTCGACTACGCGAAGGAACGGGTCCAGTTCGGCCGCCCGATCATCGAAAACCAGGCGATCGCGTTCGCCCTTGCCGACATGAAGATGGAGATCGACGCCGCCCGGCTGCTCGTCTGGCGAGCCTCATGGATGGGCCGCAACGGCAAGGACTTCGACGCCGCCGAGGGCTCGATGTCGAAGCTAAAGGCGGGCGAGGTCGCGGTCTGGGTGACCGAGCGAGCGATCCAGATCCTGGGCGGCAACGGCTACACGCGCGAGTACCCCGTCGAGCGCATGCACCGCGACGCGAAGATCTACACCATCTTCGAGGGCACCTCCGAGATCCAGCGCCTCGTCATCGCGCGCGCGATCTCGGGCATGCACATCAAGTAGTCCCGGCCAGGGGCCGAACGTGATGTGCCAGGTCGTGCCCAGCAACGGCTCGCCACTTGCGGCCGGGGCTATCGCCGGCGTTGCGTGGCCACCCGCGATCGCGAGCAGCAGGGAACCCGATAGGGCGAGGGCAATTCGTGCCCGCCGCACCTACCGTCCCCGCAGTGCTTTGGTCGCGCCGATCCGGCGCGTCGTGGTTCCTTTGAGCCGTTAACTCAGGCCGGTTTGACGTTGATCGCCTTCGGACCCTTCTCGCCGGACTCGGTCTCGAACTCGACCTTGGCGCCCTCCTCGAGAGTGCCGTTGGCCGAAGGGTCGATGCCCGTGTGATGGACGAAGAAGTCCCGGTCGCCCTCGTCTGGGGTGATGAACCCGTAGCCCTTCTCGTCGCTGAACCACTTGACGGTACCCGTGGGCATGCATTCCTCCGTGTGATGTTGTTGCTTTCGCCGTGCGGCGGGCGTGTCGTTGTCTCGGCGCCTCGCCGAGGACCGATTGCCGCGGCACAGCAGGTGGCCAGAAGGTAGCAGCCGCGGCCTTCGGGAGCGCAGCCGGGAGCGCGGCGTCGCGGCGTTTGCCCGCGGGCTCGCCGGGTAGCAGTCTCGGGGACGTGGCGAGCGACGAATCCAGCCAGACGAAGGTCAGCGCCAGGCAGGCTCGCGAGCTGATCGCGGCGGGGGACGCCACCGTGATCGACATCAGCAGCGACGAGCAGTGGGGCCGGATCGGCAACATCGCCGGGGCCCTGCGCGTCGCCGAGGACGATGTGGACTCGCGGCTCGACGAGGTCCGTGACGACACCAGGGTGATCGTGGTGTGCGGCGACGGTGAGCGCAGCGCCGAAGTCGCGGAGCGGCTTCGCGAGCGCGACATCGACGCGGTGAGCATCGAGGGCGGGATGGCGGCGTGGGCGGACGACAAGCTTCCGCTCCAGCCGTCCGAGGACCCCACCCTTCCCGGCGAGTCCGGCTCGATCGAGGACGAGGTCGCCACCGGGGCCGAGGTGGCCACAGAGCACGAAGGGGCTCCAGAGGACGCCGGGTAGCGCGCGGCGCGTGCAGAGACCATGTAGGGACCCGCCGCGGGTGACCACGCCCCCGGAGCGGCGCCTAGTATCGCGTCGTCCCATGGCCGCGACGATGAGCGCCACCGACGCCGCCGCCCGCGTCGGGCCTACCGACTCGATCGGCCTGCCGCTCGGGACGGGCCAGCCGGGCGCCTTCGTCGAGGCGCTCGGAGAGCGCGAGGACTGGGAGGAGCTGCGGATCTACGGCGCGCTGCTGCTCGTCTTCTCGCCGCTCTTCCAGCACCCCAACGTTCACTATCTGTCGGGCTTCTTCGGCCCGATCGAGCGCGCACTGCGCGATCAGGGCGCGAACATCAGCTTCGTACCCGCGGATTTCCGCCGCTTCGCCCCGCTGCTGGAGGAGCAGCGCCCGAGGGTGATGGCGACGGCGGCGGCGCCCCCCAATGCCGACGGCTGGTGCAGCCTGTCGCTGCATGCCGGCGCCTCGATCCCCGAGATGCAGCGGGCCGGGAAGGATCCCGACCGCCTCCTGGTCGTCGAGTGCTCGCCGCGCTTCCCGACCACCTTCGGGCTGCCGCCCCGGTACCTCCACGCCCTGCACGCCGATCAGATCGATCTCCTGATCGAGAGCGACAAGGCCCCGTTCCCGCTCGAGGACCCTCCGCCGACCGACGCCGATCGTGCGATCGCCGAGAACGCCAGCAGGTTCATCCCCCAGGGAGCGACGCTTCAGACCGGGATCGGGTCGGTGCCGTCCACCCTGGCGGGGCTGCTCGCCGAGGGCGACGGCGGCGACTATGGGGTCCATTCGGAGATGTTCACCACGGGGCTGATGCAGCTCCACGAGGCCGGCAAGATCACGAACCGCAAGGGCCAGTTCGAGGGCGTCTCGGTCGCGACGTTCGCCGCTGGGAACGAGCGTCTCTACGCGTGGCTCGACGGCAACCAGGACGTCGCCTTCCTGCCCGTCGAGGTCGTCAACTCGCCCGAGCTGATCGGCCGCAACCGCGACATGATCACGATCAACGGCGCCCTGGCGATCGACATCCAGGGCCAGGTCGTCGCCGACACGATCAACGCCACCCAGTTCTCGGGCATCGGAGGGCACGAGGACTTCATCGCCGGGCCGGCGCTGTCGCTCGAAGCCCGCGCCCTGCTCTGCCTGCCCTCGACGGTGACGGTAGACGGCGAGCTGCGCTCCCGGATCGTCCCGTGGTTCGACGCCGGAGCCGTGATCACCACGCCGCGCCACCAGGTCGACGTGATCGTCACCGAGTACGGGGCCGCCGAGCTCCAGGGCCAGACCGTGCACGGACGCGGCGAGGCGCTCGCCGCGGTGGCGCACCCGCAGTTTCGCGACGAGCTGCTGGCGGCCGCCGAGCGGGCTTCGGGCGGCCGCGCCCCGTTTGCCTAAGTCAGTCCGCGGTGAACTCGCCGCTCATACCCGAGAAGTGCTGGCCCGGGATGCCCGAGAACGAGTACTGATCTCCGCCCTGCGAGATGACCCGGACCTGCCCCGCGCCGGTGGCATCGTCCTCGCAGTCGTAGCCGCCGGAGGCGCCCGCGGAGCAGCTGAAGGAGACGTCGTGACCGACGCGGTCCGAAAGCGTGGCCGAGAGCGCCGACTGGACGCGGTCGGTCTGGCTTCCTCCTCCACCCAGCGCCATTACCGCCACCACGACGATCGCGATGACCGCGATCACGCCGCCCGCGATCAGCAGCGGGGTACGCCGCGACCTGCCCGCGGGCCGCGCGGCGTCCGGCGGCTCGGGGGGGCGCTCTCGGCCGGGCGGCGTCGGCGTGGCCAACGCGGTCTCGTCCGCGGCGCCCGCCGCGATCTCATCCGGTGCGGGCTCGGCACCGCTGGAGTCGGGCCGCGCCGCCTCCGGCTCGGGTTCCTCCTCGACCTTCGGCGGCGGAACGGCGGGGGTCGGCGCGGCGCTCTTCGGCGCGGCCTCGCCGCGCGCGACGTTTCGCTGCGCGCGGCTGACGTGCTGACCCGAGGCCGCCGCGAGCGTGGCGCGGCCGAGGTCGCCTGCCGACAGGAAGCGCTCGTCGGGATCCTTTGCCATCGCGCGCCGCACGATCTCGTCGAACTCCGTGGGGAGCGAGGGGACCACCGCCGAGGGGACCGGCGCCTCCGCTGTCATGTGGGCGAAGATCCGAGCCTGGTAGCCCTCGCGATCGAACGGGATCTGTCCCGTGAGCGACTGATAGAGGACGCAGCCAAGCGAGTAGACGTCGGCGCGGGCGTCCAGCGTGTCGCCCTCGAACTGCTCCGGCGACATGTAGTCGATCGTCCCCACGAACATGCCGCTGGCGGTCATCGCCGTCTTCGATGCCGCCGCCTTGGTGAGGCCGAAGTCGGTCAGATAAGCGCGCTCCCCGCGCTGACTCGGCTCGATCAGCACGTTGGCGGGCTTGACGTCGCGGTGGACCAATCCGGCCTCGTGGGCCGCGTCGAGCGCGTAGCCGACCTGGTCGATGATGTTCGCGGCCCGGCCCGGCTCGAGCGGGCCCTCGCTGGAGATCAGGCGGCCGAAGTCCTGGCCCTCGACGAACCGCATCGAGATGTAGAGCACCCCGTCCTCCTCGCCGACCTCGTGGACGGGGATCACGTTGGGGTGCTCGATCCGCGCCGCGAGCCTCCACTCGCGCTTGAACCGGGCCCGGAACTCCTCGTCCTGGGTGTGCTCGGGCACGATCACCTTGAGCGCCCGCGTAACGTCGAGCTCGAGGTGGGTGGCCTTGTAGAGGACCCCCATGCCCCCACGGCCGGCAACCGAGTCGATCCGGTGACCGGCGAACTCTGAGCCGATCGAGAGTTCCGTCACCGCACCTTTATACCCCTACCCGCGCGTGGAACCGGGCGCGAGCCATCTGATTTGCTACGCTAATTAGCGATGGCAACCAAAACCCTCGACATCGTCGAGCTATCGGCACGGTTGCGGCTGGCGATCGCGCGGACCGCTCGACGCATGCGCCAGGAGGCCGGCACCGCCCTGTCCCCGTCGCTGTCCTCCGCGCTCGCGACGATCGAGCGCCACGGGCCGCTGACGCCGAGCGAGCTCGCCGACGCCGAAAGGGTCCAGCGCCCGACCGCGACCCGGATCGTGGGCCGGCTCGAGCGCGAGGGGCTCGTCGACCGCGCGAGCGACCCAACCGACGGCCGCGTCAGCCTCGTGAGCGTGACCGCCGAAGGCAGGGCCCTGCTGCGGCGGCTTCGGACCCGCAAGGACGCCTACCTCGCGCGGCGGCTTCGGGACCTCGACGCCGGCGAGATCGAGACGCTGGAGCGTGCCGCCGGCATCCTCGAGCGCCTCCTGGAGGGCGAGCGCGGGTGACGGCCGCGCTTCGCCGCTCGCTGACCAGCCTCGAGGTCCCCAACTACCGGCGCTACTTCGCGGGCCAGCTCGTCTCGGTGAGCGGGAACTGGACCCAGGTCGTCGCCGAGATGTGGCTGATCCTCGCCCTGACCGGCAGCGGGGTGGCGGTGGGACTGGTGTCCGCGCTCCAGTTCCTGCCGATCCTGCTGTTCGGAGCCTGGGGTGGCCTGCTCGCCGACCGGCTTTCGAAGCGCCGCCTGCTGATGGCGACGCAGATGCTGATGGCCCTGCCCGCGCTGGGTCTCTTCACCGTCACCGCCGCCGGGATCGTGGCGCCATGGATGGTCTTCGCGCTCGTCTTCGCGCGTGGCGCCGTCAACGCGATCGACAACCCCACGCGCCAGAGCTTCGCGATCGAGATGGTCGGCCCCGACAGGCTCGTCAACGCCGTCGGGCTCAACAGCGTCCTGATCCACGCGGCGCGCATCGTCGGTCCGGCCGTCGGCGGGACGCTGATCCTGACCCTGGGGGTCGCGCCGTGCTTCCTCGTCAACGCGCTGAGCTTCGGGGCGATGATCGTCGCGCTGCGTGGAATGGACCCCGCGCAGCTTCGCCCCGCCGCCCCGGCGGCGGTGGAGCCGGGCGGCGTGCGCGCCGCGCTCACCTACGTGCGCAGCACGCCCGGCCTCGCGATCCCGCTCGCGATGATGGCCGTGGTCGGAACGCTGGGCTTCAACTTCCAGACCATGCTGCCGCTGCTCGCCCGCTTTGCCTTCCACGGCGGCGCCGCGGCCTATACGGCGCTCGCCGTGGCGATGGGGATCGGGTCGGTCGCCGGCGCGCTGGTCACCGGGGCCCGTTCCCGGATCGGACCCGGGATGCTCACCGGAGCTGCGTTCGCGTTCGGCGGCGTCGCAAGCGTCGCCGCGGCGGCGCCGACGCTGCCCGTCGCGGCAGCCTTGCTCGTTCCCCTCGGAGCGGCGAGCGTGATGTTCGCGGCCGGAGTCAACTCGACGCTCCAGCTCGCCGCCGCACCCCAGATGCGGGGGCGCGTCATGGCGCTCTACGCGATCGTCTTCCTCGGCTCGACTCCGATCGGCGGCCCGCTGGTCGGCTGGCTCGCCGGGGCCGCGGGGCCGCGGAGCGGGCTCGTGCTCGCGGGCGCGGCGGGGCTCGTGGCGGCCGCGGGCGCACGGATCGCGTTCGCGCGTTTTCGCAATCATGGGCCGCGTGACGATCTCGCAGATCGGTGCCCGGGCCGTGATCGCGCTCGCGACCGCGATCATGACGCTGGGGATCGCCGCGGGGTGCGGCGAGAAGGACGAGCCCGACCCGAACAGCGTCGGTCCGAGCACCGACCAGGCGAGCGGGTTCGAGATCAAGGGCACGTGGCAGGGGCGCCTCGAGCAGAAGCAGACGAAGCCCTTCCGGGTCACGGCCACGATCGGCTCGCTCGATGACCCCCGCCTGAACACCGTCAGCTACACGGGCATCGACTGCCGCGGGCACTGGACCTATCTCGGCAGGTCGGGGCTCGCCTACAGGTTTCGCGAGGTGATCGACCGCGGCAAGAGCAAGGCCTGCAAGGGGTCGGGCGCGGTCACCCTGAGCCCGACACCCGACGGCCGGCTGGAATACAGGTTTCGCGGCGGCGGGGTGACCAGCGAGGGGGTGTTGACCAGGACGGGCTAGCGCACGGCCGGGTCGCTAGGCTCGCTCCGGTGTCAGCCACCGGCAGCGCTTCCAGATCGATCGACCCGCGGACGCGGGTCGGTGCGGTGCGGCTCGCGGTCCGCGACCTCGACGCGGTGCGCGATTTCTACGAGCGCTCGATCGGCCTGCGCGACGTCGACGCGGACGGAGTGACCCGGCTCGGTCCCCAGGGCGGTCCCGCGCTGATCGAGCTCGAGCCGGCGCCGGACGCGCCGCTGCGTCCGCCGGGGACCACGGGCCTGTTTCACCTCGCGATCCTCGTCCCGAGCCGTCGCGACCTCGCGGCCGCCCTGCAGCGCGTCGGCGACTCGGGGTGGCGGTTCACCGGGGCCTCGGACCACCTCGTCAGCGAGGCGCTCTACCTCAACGATCCCGAGGGCAACGGGATCGAGCTTTACCGCGACCGGCCCGCCGAGGAATGGGACTGGGACGACGACCAGGTGCGGATGGCGACCATCCCGCTCGACCTCGACGGTGTGCTCGGTGCGCTCGATGGCGCCGATCCCGCGGAGCCGATGACGAGCGCGACGCGGATGGGCCATGTCCATCTCAACGTCGCCGACCTGGCGAGCACGGAAGCTTTCTACTCGGGCGCCATTGGCCTCGACGTCACGGTGCGCGACTACCCCGGGGCGCTGTTCATGTCGGCGGGCGGCTATCACCACCACGTCGGGGCGAACACGTGGGCCGGCGAGGGCGCACCCCCTCCCCCGCCCGGCGCGCTCGGGTTGCGTTCCTTCGAACTGGTGGTGCCGAGCCGCGACGAGCTCGAGGCCGCAGAGGCCTGGCTGCGCGCGGCGGGGTTCGAGACGAGCCCGAACGATGGCGCGCTGGCCGCAACCGACCCGTCCGGGAACTTGGTGCGGCTGGTGGTCGACGCCTAGGATCGGGCGGTGCCATCGGCGGCTCGACGAGTTGACCCCGCTCGCGCCGCAGCTCCGCAATCGTCGTGCCTGAGAGCGTCAGCTCTCCAGCTCCCGGGGCTTGACGAACGCGACGAGCGACGCCCTGCCCGAGCCGAGGTCACGCCATCTCCCGTCGAGCTCGAGCGTCGCTAGCGCGGCGGTCGGGAACTTCGGCCTCATCCTCTCCGTCCCGGGGCCCTCACCCGCGAGGCTAACCGCGAGGTCCTGGATCCCCGGGTTGTGTCCGATCAGCATCGCCGACCCGATGCCTTCGGGAAGTGCGCGGATACGCGCCAGCAGGTCGCTCGACGAGGCTCCGTAGAGCTCGGAATCGATCCGTATCTCCGCGTCGTCGCCGAGCGCGCCGGCGATCCGCTCGAGCGTCTCGCGCGCGCGCCGCGCCGGGGAGCAGAGGACGAGCTCCGGCCGGATGCGCTCGCTGCGAAAGTGCCGCGCGATCAGCTTCGAGGCGCGGCGGCCACGCGGAGCGAGCGGCCGCTCGCTGTCGGCCAGCGCCGGATCGTCCCAGCTCGACTTCGCGTGGCGCAGGAGATAGAGCCGCCTCACCGGCGTCGAATCTAGCGCCAGTACTACGCCTCCGCCTCGCCCCGGGCCGGTCGCGCGAGGCGCGGGGGCTCGACATGCAGCAGCCGCGCCCCGCCGGGCGTCGCGGACTAGCGGCGCATGCTCAGGGGGTGAGGACCAGCTTGCCCGTCGTGCGCCGCGAGCGGATGTCCTCGTGTGCGCGGCGCGCGTCTTCGAGCGGATATGTGCCGCCGACGATCGGCTCGAGCTCGCCGGCGAGGACCGCCGCGAACATGTCCTCCATCGCCTCGGTAATACGCTCCGGCGAGCGCACGAGGTGCATCAGCCAGAAACCGATCACGCCGCGGCTCGTCGCCATCAGCCCGCCGGGGTTGACGTCGGGAGCTCCCTCGCGGCCGGCCTGTCCGAAGTGGACGATGCGGCCGAACGGGGCGAGGGCCTCGAAGCTCTGCTCGAACGTCCGCCCGCCGACCATCTCGAGCACCACGTCGACGCGGCTGCCGCCGTTGGCCTCGCGCAGCGCCGCGGTCAGGTCCTCGGCGCCCGAGTCGACGGTGGCGTCGGCGCCGAGGCGCTCGGCGAGCTCGCGCTTCTCGGGCGACGAGGCCACCCCGATCACGCGTCCGGCGCCGAAGCGCTTGGCGAGCTGGACCGCAAGCGTGCCGACGCCGCCCGCGGCGGCGTGGACGACGACGCTCTCGCCGTCACGCAGCGTGGCGCTCGTGCGCAGCAGGTGCCACGCCGTGGTCCCCTGCACGACGAGCGCGAGCGCCGCCCCGTCGCTCACGCCATCGGGGACCTCCCACATCAGGGCCGGATGGACGAGCGCCTTCTCCGCATAGGCGCCGCCGTTGACGAGCGCCACGACCCGGCGGCCGTCCTCGGTCGCCCCGACCAGCTCGCCCCCGGGCACGAGCGGCAGCTCGGCCCTGGAGATGTAGGAGTTCTCGGCCTGGTGGGTGTCGCCGTAGTTGAGCCCCGCGGCGCTGACGTCGGCGAGCAGGAAGCCCTCCGGGACCTCGGGCTCGTCGATCTCGCGCAGCTCGAGGACCTCGGGCCCGCCGAACTCGGTGATCTGGATCGCGCGCATCTCGCGCCCAGACTATGCGCTGTCCGGGCACAATGCCTGCGTGCACGCCGATCAGCCCAATGCCGAGCGTCCGCGCCTCGTCGGAATCAACCATGTCGCGCTGGAGGTGGGCGACCTCGAGGCGGCGCTGGAGTGGTACGGCGCGATCTTCGACTTCGAGCTGCGCGGCCGGGCGCCGGGGATGGCGTTCCTCGACATGGGCGATCAGTTCATCGCGCTCTCCGAGGGCCGCGAGCAGCCCCCGGACACCGGGCGCCACTTCGGCCTCGTCGTCGATGATCTCGACGCCGCGCGCGCCGCGCTCCAGCGGGCCGGCGCCGAGATCCTGGCCGGCCGCGGACTCGACTTTCGCGATCCCTGGGGCAACCACGTCCAGGTCGTCGAGTACTCGCGGATCCAGTTCACCAAGGCACCCGCGATCGTCGACGGCATGGGGCTGGGCGGGCTCGAGAAGACCGATGACGCGCTCCGCGAGCTACGCGAGAAGGGTCTCGGCTAGGAAGGGTCGCCCACGATCATGGGGTGGCGCCTTATTACGACTATTCCTGAAGAAGGCACCATCTCTATCTCTTCCTCTTCTTCTTGACCTTCCAGCTGTCGCTGGCCGGTGAGCCGTCGACGTTGCCCGCCGCGTCCTTGGCCCGTACCTCGAAGGAGTGCTTGCCCTTCTTGACCTTCAGCGTGTCGGGCGAGCTGCAAGGCGCGAACTGACCGCCGTCGAGCTTGCACTCGAACGTCGAGCCGGGCTCACTGGAGCTGAATTCGAAGACCGCCGTCTTCTTCTTCGTCTTGTCCTTCGGCCTCTTGGTGATCGTGGTGTCGGGCGGGTTGGTGTCGCCCGGCTCGCCCGGTTGGGCCGGCACGGGCACCGGCTCCTCGGCGATCTCGAACGCTCCGATATCGCACATCCTTCCCGGCTGGCGCACAACCCCGCGCTGGTCGGTTCCCGGCGGCGGGCAGCTCGGGCTCGCTGCGTTGATCGCCGGGCTGCCCGAGAGCAGCTCGTGCGTCTGGGTCGGGCCCCCGTTGTTGGCCAGCGGGCCGAGGACGGGGTCCATTCCGATGATGTTCCCGGTCGTGTCGCCGCCGATCGGGCACCCCGGCGGGTCGACGCTCTCGATCAGGTTGTAGCCCTGCGAGGTCAGGGGGCCGAAGCAGTCATCGCGGCTGAAAACGGGAGTGCCGGTGTTGTTGGCGACGATCGTGCTGCCCAGGGTTGCGCCACCCTCGATCCCACCGGCGCTCGCAGTGCTCGTGTTGCCGCTGATGGTGCTGAAGTTGAGGCTGACCGTGCTCGTACCGCCGTTGATGATGCCGCCCCCTTGCCCGGCCACGTCATTGCCGCTCACCGTGCTGTTGGTCAGGACCGTCACCGCGGTCGCGCCGTTGCTGATCCCACCGCCCTCCCCGCCCGTGGCGGAGTTGCCGCTGATCGTGCTGCGCTCGATCGTCGTCGTGCCCGGGTCCGGGGAGCTGCTGAGGCCACCGCCAGAAAGCGCGTCGTTGCCGGCGATCGTGCTGTCGGAGATCGTGAGGTTGCTGGGATTGCCGGTGGATTGGGATCCGTTTGCGATCCCTCCACCCCCGCCGCTGAGCGCCTTGTTGTTGGTGATCGTCACGTGATCGAGCACTGTCGTCGCCCCCGCCATCGAGTTCGACAGGATCGAGACCCCCCCGCCGTAGGCGCCGCTGCCGGCGGTGTTGTTGTCGATCACCGTGTCGGTGGCGGTGAGGGTCCCGAGGTTGACGATGCCGGATCCGCTGTTGTCTGAGATATCGCTGCCGTCGATCGTGGCGACTCCGCTGGGGGCGTTCTCGATGCCGCCATCGTTGGGCGGCATGTCGCTGGAGTCCAGGTTGCCGCTGACGCTCGAATTCGTGACCGTTAGCGTTCCCCCGTTGAAGATCCCCTTGCCGAAGTTCGCGTCGATCGAGCTGTCGACGACGGTCAGTGATCCGGCGGCTCCGTTGGAGATTCCGCCCCCGGTTCCGCTCGCCAAGCCGGCATCGGTCACCGTTACCCGAACCAGGGTCAGCTCGGTGAGGTTGTTGATGTTGAGCGCGGTGCCGTTCTGCAGCGTGAGGTCCTGAAGCTGCGCGGCGTCGCTCGGCCCGGAGTTCTGAAGCAGCGAGAACCCGCCCCCGGCGTCCACCACGGTCGAAGCCTGGCCCGCGCCGTCGATCGTGACGGTGTTGTCGGAGATCGCCAGCGCGCCCTGGGTGAGCGTGTAGGTGCCCGCGGGAACGGTGATCACGTCGGGGCCGGAGCCGGCCGGACACGCGTCCTGAGCCACGTCGTTGCCGCTGGCGGCGAGCGCCTCGCGGATGGAGCACGTTCCGTTCCCGCCGGTGGTGTCGTCGGCGGTGGTGTTGACCATGATCGTCGCGGCGAAGGCCGGCTGGGCAGCGGTAAGGGCAAGCGCTACCGCGACGGCCCCCTCCAAGACCAGCCTTCTCATCCGTTCCGGCACGAGCAAATCCCCCTTGATGGCGTCATGGTACTCCCGGCCTGCCGCGCCGGCGCCGGGTGCTACTTCTTCTTTTTCTTCTTCTTGACCTTCCAGGAGTCGGAGGCCGGTGAGCCGTCGACGTTGCCGGCGGCGTCCTTGGCGCGGACCTCGAAGGAGTGCTTGCCCTTCTTTACCTTGAGCGTGTCGGGCGAGCTGCAGGGCGCGAACTGAGCGCCGTCGAGCGAGCACTCGAACGTCGAGCCGGCCTCACTGGAGCTGAACTCGAAGACGGCCGTCTTCTTCTTCGTCTTGTCCTTGGGACGCTTGGTGATCTGGGTGTCGGGCGGGTTGGTGTCGCCCGGCTCGGCCGGCGGCGCGGGCACCGGCTCCTCGGCGATCTCGAACGCTCCGATGTCGCACACCCTTCCGGGCTGGCGCGTGACCCCGCGCTGGTCGGTCGCCGGCGGCGGGCAGCTCGGGCTCGCAGCGTTGATCGCCGGGCTCCCGGTAAGCAGCTCGTGGGTCATCGTCGGCCCACCGTTGGCGGCCAGCGGGCCGAGGCCGGGGTCGGACCCGATGATGTTCGTGGTCGTGTCGCCGCCGATCACGCACTGTCCCGGGTCGATGTTCTCGATCAGGTTGTAGCCCTGCGAGGTGACGGAGCCGAAGCAGTCGTCGCCGCTGCCCGGGAAGCCGGTGTTGTTGGCCACGATCGTGCTGCCCATATTCAGCGTCCCGCCGGTCTGGATCCCGCCGCTGCCCGACGTGCTGGTGTTGCCGCTGACGGTGCTGAAGCTGAGCGTCAGGGGGCCAGTCGTCCCGAAGTTCATGATCCCGCCCCCGTTCTGGTTGGCCATGTTGCCGCTGACGGTTGTGTTCGTCAGGATCGCGGCGCCGGAGGTGGCGATTCCGCCCCCTTGCGTGTTGGTGGCCGTGTTGCCGCTGATCGTGCTGCGGTCGATTGTCATCGTGCCCCCGTCGGCGTAGTTGCTGATGCCGCCGCCTGAATCAGCCTGGTTGCCCGCGACCGTGCTGTCGGTGATCGAGATGTTGCTGGCCCCCATGCCGGCGGAGGTGCCGCTGGCGATCCCCCCGCCCCCGCCGGTGAGCGCCTTGTTGTTCGTCACCGTCACCCGGTCGAGCACCGTCGTCGCCGTCGACGATCCACCGGCGAGGATCGAGATCCCGCCGCCGAAGGTCCCCGTGCTGGCGATGTTGTCGCTGATGACCGTGTCGGCCACGGTGAGCGTATTCAGGCTGTAGATCCCCTGGTCGCTGTTGCCGGAGATCGTGCTCCCCTCGACCGTCGCGACGCCGGGGTTGTAGATCCCGCCCTCGTCGGGCGGGGGCCCGGTGGCATCGGTGTTGTCGCTCACGCTCGATCCTGTGAGCGTGAGTACCCCTGCGTTGTAGATCCCCCAGCCGACGTTAGCGTCGATTGAGCTGTCCCGGACGTTCAGTTTCCCGCTTGCCGCGTTGTTGATTCCACCGGCGAGGTTGGCGCTGGCCTCGTTCGATGTCACCGTCACCTGGTTCAGCGTCAGATCCCCAAAGTTCTGGATGCCGCCTCCGCCGAGGTTGGTCAGCCCATCCTGGATCGTCACGTCCCGGATCAGCACCGGATCGTTGGGCCCCGATACCTGGAATACCCGCCCGGCGTCGTTGCCGTCGATGATCGTCGTTGACTCCGCGGCGCCGTCGATCGTGACCCTGTTGTCGGAGACGGCCAGCGCACCCAGCAGGAGGGTGTAGGTGTCCGCCGGGAGATTGATCACGTCGGCCCCAAGCGAGCCGGCCGGGCACGTGTCCTGCGGGGAGTCGCTGCCGGCAGCCGCAATCGCCTCCCGCAGGGTGCAGTTTCCGGTGTTGGGCAGGTCGTCCGCGTTCGCGTCGACGTTGATCGTCGCCGCGAAGGCTGGCGGGGGCCCGCACGCAAGCGCCGCGAACACCACCGCGACGGTCCCCTGCAAGACCCGCCTTCTCATCAGCTCGGGCACGAGCAAACCCCCTTGATGCAGTCATGGTACTCGCCGCGTGCCGGGCCGGCGCCGATCGCTACTTCTTCTTCTTCTTCTTGACCTTCCACTCGTCCGCAGCCGGGGAGCCGTCGACGTTGCCGGCCGGGTCCGTGGCGCGGACGCGGAAGCTGTGCTTGCCCTTCTTGACCTTGACCGTGTCGGGCGAGCTGCAGGGCGCAAACGCGCCGTTGTCGAGGCTGCACTCGAATGTCGAGCCGGACTCGTTCGACGAGAACTCGAAGGTCGCGGTCTTCTTCTTCGTCTTGTCCTTGGGCCCCTTGGCGATCACGGTCTCCGGCGGGACGCATTCGTCGTGCTTCGAGGCGTCGCCCGGGCACTGGTCCTGGGTCTCGTCGCCGAAGCCGTCGTTGTCGGCGTCCGGCTCGAGCACGGCGGAGACGTCGATCTGGATGGAATTGCCGGGACTGAACGTCAACGTGCTGCCGACAGCTGGATCGCTGGTGGTGCTGCGAACCTCGTAGCTGGACGCAGCGCCTCGGTAGAAGAAGGCTCCGACCGCGCCCATGTAGAGCCCCAGCACGTCGCCGGGCTGAACCGAGATCCGGGTCGGGAAGCTGTTGAGGGTGCTCGCGGCCGGATCGCGCGGCCCGTCCTCGCCGACGATCGTGAAGTCGTTGGTGAAGGGGTTGTTTCCCTGGGGCCGGGCGACCTTGAGCTTGACCGGGTGAACTACCGCCTGGGCCTGGTAGCTCCACGAGGTGAGCACTCCCGCGAAAGGCATCGCGTACTGGCCGCCCGGCGATCCCGACTGCAGGACCGTCAGGTTGACGTCTCCGTTGGGGGGAGTGAACGTCTGCCCGACCCCGGTCCCCGCCCCGGCAGGGGACGGTGCCGCAAGCGCGCACAGAGTGGTGATCGCGAGCATTGCCCAGCAGCGATTGAACGTCCCCCCTCCCGGCATGTCCGGGACTCTACCGACTCGCCTTGGAAGCTCAGCGCCGCCGCGTCGCGGCTTCGAGCGCGAAGACGAATGACTCGTAGGCCCGCCCGGTGCCCTGCTGGAGCCCGATCTCGCAGGGACGGTTCGAGCACAGGTGGGCGTCGAAGCTGCGATCCCCGAGCTCGGCGGCCGCATCGGCCGTCGCGGCCTCCGGCAGCTCGGGATGCAGGAAGCCGCGATCGCCGGCGAAGCCGCAGCACGTGGCGGTCGGGGGGATGGTGACGTCGTCGGCGAGCTCGGCGGCGATCGCGCCCAGCTTCAGGGCCAGCCCGAGGTGCCGCGTCGCGCAGGTGGGATGCACGGCTACCGATCCCAGCTTCGCGTTGACGTCGAGCTCGGGCAGCAGGCGGTCGTGGGCCCACGCGATCGAGTCGAGGACCTCGAGCTTCGAATGTCGCTCGCGGTTCTCCTCACTCAAGCCGGCGGGCACCTCTTCGGTGAGCCCCAGGGCGCACGAGCTCGCATCGGTGACGATCGCCAGCTCGCCCTCCCCGCTCCAGCGCCACAGCGCCTCCACCGTCCTGTTGGCCATCACCTCGTGACCCTCGGTATAGCCCTTCGAGCTCCACGGCACCGCGCAGCAGTGGCCGGCGACGTCGGGCGGGATCCAGACGGGAAGCCCGGCGCGCTCGGATAGGGCGACCAGGGCCTCGGGCAGGGCGGGCCCGGCGCCGTCTTCACGCGCCCGCCCGAAGATCCGGTTGACGCATGCCGGCATGTAGACGGCGGCGGCTCCCTCGCGGTCGGTCGCCGGCAGCCTGGCCGGGGCGGCGGGCGGCATGTTGTCGGGCCAGGCCGGCATCAGCTCGTCGCTGAGCACGGCGCGGTAGGCGGCGCTCGCCCCTCGCAGCAGCGGCTTCGCCGGCCCGCCGCCGGCCCGCAGCCCCGCTCGCGCCGCGCGCTCCATCGCCTCCCAGTGCCGCGCCGCCCGCACCGCGGACTTGCGGGCGCCGCCGCGGTGCTCGCGGACGCGGAAGTCCTTGATCAGCTTGCCGGTGTCGATCCCGAGCGGGCAGACCAGGGCACACGTGCCGTCGGCCGCGCAGGTCTGGATCCCGTCGTACTCGTACTGCTCGATCAGGGCGCGCTGGAGCGGCGAGCTCGCGGGTTGGCGCGCCATCTCGCGGCGCAGCACGATGCGCTGGCGCGGCGTCGTAGTCAACCAGCGGCTCGGGCACACCGGCTCGCAGAACCCGCACTCGACGCAGCTGTTCGCGCCCCCCGCCTCCTCGATCTGCGGCGTGGTCCTGAGGTTCTCCAGGTGGGCGCCGGGATCGCGGTTGAGGACCACTCCGGGCGCCAGGACCCCGTCGGGATCCGCCAGCTTCTTGAGGCGCCACATCAGCGCCGTCGCCTTCGGGCCCCACTCGCGCTCGACGTAGGGCGCCATGTTGATCCCGGTCCCGTGCTCGGCTTTGAGCGACCCGTCGTACTTTCCGAGCACCAGCTCGGCGAGCTTCGACATGAACGACTCGTAGCGCTCCAGGTCCTCCTGCTTCGAGAAGTCGGGGGTGAGCATGAAATGGAGGTTCCCCGCCGAGGCGTGCCCCGCCACCCCGGCGAGGAAGCCGTGCTCCCCGAGCAGCGCGCGCACCTCCTCCGCGGCCTCGGCGATCCGCTCCGGCGGCACGCAGACGTCCTCGACGATCAGCGAGGACTCGGGTGGCCGAGCGTTGCCGACGAGGCCGTGCAGGCCCTCGCGCACGCGCCAGTACATCTCGATCGTCTCTGGGTCGCGATGGAAATCGGTCTCGCGGATCAGCTCGTGGCCGGAAAGCACGTCCGCGGCGCGCTTCTCGGAGCCGGCCACCGAGGCCTCGTCGTCGCCCGGGAACTCGACCAGCAGCGCCGCGGACTCGGGCGGCAGCTCGCGCCACTCCTCCGGCGTGCCGTGCATGTTGTGGCTGGCGATGATCAGCGCCGGCGCCACCATCAGCTCGACGGCGCTGGCCCCGGCCGCGACGAGGTCCGGCACCGGGGCCACGGCGGACGGGATGTCGGCGAAATGAAGCCACGACAGCGTCGTCCACCTGGGCACCGGAACGGTCTCGAAGGTCGCCTCGGCGACGAACGCGAGCGTCCCCTCGGAGCCGACGACGAGGCGGCGAAAGATCTCCAGCGGCTCGTCGCCGTCGAGGAAGGCGCACAGCCGGTAGCCCATCGTGTTCTTGATCCGGAACTTGCTGCGGATCCGCTCCGCGAGCTCGCGGTCGGCGCGAATCTCGTCGCGGATCTCGGCCAGCCCCTCCGCCAGCCGGGGCTCGGCGGCGGCGAAGCGCTGCTCGGCGTCGGGGGCCGCTGTATCGATCACCGTCCCCGACGCCAGCACGAGCTTCATCGCCCGCACGGTCATGTAGGAGTCGTGGGTGACCCCGCAGCGCATCCCGCCCGAGTTGT
>DASPWW010000119.1:0-2778 GCA_035637595.1 Solirubrobacterales bacterium
TCGAAGAGTCCGGCGTCATCGCCGGCTACGGCGCGATCATCGATCCGGCCGCGGTCGATCGCGGCTTCCAGGTTCTCGTCCATGTGACGATGGAGGTGCGGGACCGCCTGGCGACGATGGAAGCGTTCGAGGCACGCGTGGTCGAGCTGGACGAGGTGATCGAGTGCCGGCGCATGTTCGGCGATCCCGACTACCTGCTCTGGGTTGCGGCCGCGGACCTCGCCGCCTACGAGCAGCTCTACATGACCAAGCTCGTCGGTCTCCCCGGGGTCGCCCGCACGGTCTCTCAGCTCACGATGAAGACGGTCAAGCCCGGCGGTCGGCTCCCGCTGTAACTCCATCGCCAGACGAGCTTTTATGCAAGCTCGGCTTGGAGGATTTCGCCGACACGACGGCGGGTGCCGATGCGCCCCGATATGACGGTGAGTGCTGTGATCACGAGCACGCTTCCTAGCACGACGGCGAGCAGCTGCCACGTCGGCGGGATCGTGACGGGGTCGTCGTCGTCGAGGGCCTCGGCCAGTGCGATGCCCCCGGGGAGACCCAGGATGGCGCCGGCGAGTGCGGGGAGCGCCTGTGCCGCTGAGAGTCCTGCGCTGACCTGATCCGGGGTCGCACCAAGCGCGCGGGCCAAGGCCGACGAGCGCCTGGCGTCGAGCGCGGTCGCCCACGTGATGCAGATCGCGTTGACGACCGCCTGGGCGACCAGCATGATCGTGATCAGCAGGACCACCTGGCCCACCTCGCCGCGAGGGTCGGACCCCGGGGCTTTCTCGGTGTTGAAGTGAGCGTAGGCGGCCAGCGCAGCGACGATCCCGCTGACCGTGATCGCGATGCTGACTACGCCCAGCAGGGTGCGGCGCGGCCGCCGGGCGGCGACGCGCAACCCGAGCAGCAGCGGGACGGGCAGTCGCGCCGAGATCGCGATCAGCCAGGCTGTGCGCCGGGGTGGGCGGGGCGTGTCGGCGAGCGCGAGGACGGTGCTGGTGCGGGCGGCGCGGACGGCGGGAACGAAGGTCGCGACGACCGCGATCCCGAGCGCGACGGCGGCCACCAGACCGACGGTGGACATCGTGAAGGGCACCGAGCCTGCGCTGCCGACGAGGCCGGCACCGGGATGGGTGAGCAGCGGTGCCGCCAGCCGTCCGACCGCCAGCCCGGCCGCCGTCGCGAGCAGGGCGACGACGACGTACTCGGCGAGGAGCACGGCTGCGACCAGGCTCGGCGTGCCGCCGACCGCCTTCAGCAGTCCGACGCGTCGGATCTGGTCGGCCATCCGGGCTCCGACGAGCACGGCGATGGTGGCCAGCGCGAGCAGGCCGAGCAGCCAGCTGCCGACCAGCAGGGCGTCCTGTTCGTTCTCAAACAGCTTGTCGTGCCCTGCGAGGATGTCCTGCCACGGCACCAGGAGCGGTGCGTTGACGCCGTCCGGGAGGTGCGCGTTGACGAATGCCGGGGCTCCGGCCGGGTTGGGCAGCTTCAGGTTCAGGACGTAGGCGAGCGATTCCACCTGTGTGACGAGGCTGCGAGCGTCCGCCTCGGTGAGCCAGACCAGGCCGGTCGGGCCGGGCCGGAATGCGTTTGCGTGCGGGCCGGCTTGCGACCTTACCGGGCCCTTGACCGAGCGGTTGGCGGCGTTACGCTCGGCGGCGTTGGCGGCGGCTCCGAACCAGCAGGGGGCGAAGCACACTTTCGGGTAGGGCGTCGATGCGGCGGTGACGGCGACACCGGCGACCCGGAACGAGCGGCCGTCCAGGGCGATCCGATCGCCGGCGCCGATCCCGAGCGCGTCGGCGAAGCTGGCCTCGATCACCGCGCCGCCGTCGCGTACCCAGCTGCCCTGGGTCAGTTTGGGTTGGTCGACAAGGGCGGGTGCGGTGTCGCGGCCCTGTGTCCACGCCGTCGCGGCGACGCCGTTTGCCTCCACGGCCGCCTGCGTGTATGGGTACGGACCGCTATGAGCGACGACGCCGGGCGCGTCGGCCAGCGCCGTCAGGCCGGCGAGATCGGCGGCCTGACCGCCGAAGGGGGGCGGGGCGGCGCTGGCGACGACGTCGGGCCCGGCCGTCGCGTTCCGGGTGCTCTGGTAGGGCTCGTTGATCACCCCATGCAGAACGAGCCCGAGGGTGAGTGCGCTGGTGGCGGCCGTGATCGCGATCAAGAGCAGCGCGGCCTCGGCCGGGCGTCGGCGCAGGTCGCGTGCGGCGAGGCGGCCGACGAGCAGGAGGCGGCCCATGGGTTCAGCCCTCCAGTCCGGCGAGCTCGCCGAGCCGCCCGGTGGTGCCGCGGGTCAGCCTCGTCTCCTCGACGAAGGCGCCGTCGCGCATCGAGATCAGCCGGTCGGCGGTGGCCGCGATCCGGGCGTCGTGGGTGACGATCAGCAGCGTCTGCCCCGCCGCGCGCAGGCTGTCGAGCAGCCGGAGCACGTCCAGGGTGGCGGCGCTGTCCAGGTTGCCGGTTGGCTCGTCGGCGAGAACGACGAGCGGCTCGTTGCTGAGCGCGCGCGCGATCGCGACCCGCTGCCGCTCGCCGCCCGAGAGCGCCGCGGGCAGATGCCCGGCGCGGTCGGTGAGCCCGACCCGTTCCAGCAGCTCCGCGGCCCGGCGGCGCGCCGCGCGCGGCGAGCGCCCGGCCAAAAGCGCGGGCAGCTCGACGTTCTCCACGGCGGTGAGCTCGTCCATCAGGTGGAAGGCCTGGAAGACGAAGCCGATCGCGTGGCGGCGTAGGCGAGCCAGCGCCTTCTCGCTCAGCTGGTCGATGCGGCGCCCCGCCAGCCAC
>DASPWW010000120.1:0-5204 GCA_035637595.1 Solirubrobacterales bacterium
AGCGTTCCCCACTCGCCGCCGATGGCGATCACGGCGTCTGCCGAAGCGACGACGGCGAGGTTGCGCGCGTGGCCGATCCCGGTGGCGACCACATGGGTCACGTGGGGATTCGCCCTCGCGGGGTCGGCCTCCGGAAGGATCCCGATCACCTGCCCGCCGGCTCTGCCGGCCCCGCGGGCCGCGGCCTCCATGACGCCCCCGTGTCCCCCGCAGACCACCACGGCACCCGCCTCGGCGAGCCTCCTGCCGACTTCCTCGGCGAGCGGGCTGAGCTCCTCGTCCGGGGTCCCCTTCCCGATCACCGCGATCTGCATCCGGCGTGCCGTCGCCGGATCCCTGTCAGCCACCGGGAGCGGCTCGACTCAGCATCGCGGTCATCAGCTCCAGCGCCCCCTGCTTGTGGAGCGGCTCGTTGAGGTTGCCGCACTTCGGGCTCTGCACGCAGGAGGGGCACCCGTCGGCGCACGGACACTCGCCGATCAGCGTCGCCGCATCGGCCAGGAGACGCTCGAAGCGCTCGAAGCCGCGGCGGGCGATCCCGACCCCTCCGGGATGGCCGTCGTAGATGAAGATGGTGGGGCGGCCCGTCTGGAAGTGGACGTTGGTCGAGAGGCCGCCGATGTCCCAGCGGTCGCACATGGCGAGCAGCGGCAGGACCGCGATCTGGCCGTGCTCGGTCGCATGGAGCGCCCCGAGCAGGATCTCGGGCGGCAGGGCACGCGGGCCCGCAAGCTCCTCGGGCAGCACGTACCACAGCGCCTGCGTGGGGAAGTTCATCTCCGGAAGGTCCAGCGCGACCATGTCGATCACCTCGTGGTCCGCGAGGCGCTTGCGCTGGAACGCCATCACCTGCTCGGTCACCGAGACCTCCCCGAAGTTGAGCTCCACGCCCGCGACCCCGCGTTGCTCGCCGATGCTCTCGATGAACACCTCGGTCTCCTTCTTCGGCTGCGTGTACCAGTCGCCGTCGAAGGGGTCGACGATCGCCCGCCGCGCCTCGATGTCCAGTTCGCGCACCTCATACGACCGGCCCATGTGCAGGTAGACCGCGCCCGGGTGGACGGTCGTGAACGCGCGCTCCGCCTCCACAGCGCCCAGCAGCTCCCCGGAGGAGCGCTCCAAGATCGCGATCGAGTCGGGCGAGGCAGAGCGGAGCGAGATGTCGGCGGCGGGGAATCGAGGCCCGCGAGGCAGGTAGCGGTCCTCGCTTGCACGCCGCAGCTCGCCGAGCGCGACCAGCGTCTCCGCTCGCTCGCGCCAGCGCTCGCCGAACAGCTCCGAGTCGGCATCGGAGAGCGGGATCTCGTAGGCGGCGGCGAGCACGTGCGCAACCTGGATGCGCTCGTTCTCGTGATCGAGGATCGCGGCCTCGACCGGTCGCTCGAGGAACTCCTCGGGGTGCCGGCAGAAGAACTGATCCAGCGCGTCCTCGCCGGCGATGTAGAGGGCCACCCCCTCGGTCCGCCTTCCCGCACGGCCCCACATCTGGCGCAGGCTCGCCACGGTGCCGGGAAACGTGACGCAGATCGCGGCGTCCAGGTAGCCGATGTCGATGCCCAGCTCGAGGGCGTCCGTCGCCACCACCGCCAGCAGGTCGCCGGCCGCAAGGCGGGCCTCGATCTCGCGGCGCTGCTGCGGCGTGTAGCCGGCGCGATAGGGCGCGATGCGATTCGCCAGCTCGGGGCGGCCCAGCTCCTCGAGTCGCATGCGGGTGAACCTCTGGATCAGCTCGATCCCGCGACGGCTTCGCAGAAAGCAGATCGTCCGCACTCCCTCGCCGACCAGATCGGCGAGCAGCTCGGCCGCCTCCGAGAGAACCGAGCGGCGGGTCATCGACCTGGGGTCGATCACGGGCGGATTCCACATTCCGATCCTGCGGCCCGCGCGTGGAGCTCCGTCCCCGTCCACCAGCCGGAACCGCTGGCCGACCAGGCGCTCCGCGAGCTCGACCGGGTTCGCGATCGTCGCCGAGGTGAGCACGAATCTCGGCTCGGCTCCGTAACGGCGCGCCACCCGCCGCAGGCGCCGCAGTACGTTGGCGACGTGGGAGCCGAAGACGCCCCGGTAGGTGTGCGCCTCGTCGACCACCACCCAATCGAGGCTCGCGAAGAAGTCGCCCCAGTTCTTGTGGTGCGGAAGGATTCCGACGTGGAGCATGTCGGGGTTCGTGAGGATCAGGTTCGATCGGCGGCGGATCGCGGGGCGGTCCTCGCGGGGCGTGTCGCCGTCGTAGATCGCGTGCCGGAGCCGCTCCAGGCCCAGCTCGGAGAGCTTGCGCGCCTGGTCCTGCGCGAGGGCCTTCGTCGGATAGAGATAGAGGGCGCGGCGCCCGTCGTCGCGGACGAGCCCGTCGAGCACCGGCAGGTTGAAGGACAGCGACTTGCCCGATGCCGTTCCGCTCGTGGCGATCACGTTCCCCTCGGCGGCCGCCTCGAGGGCCTCGAGCTGGTGGGAGTAGAGAGACTCGACGCCGCTTCGCCGCAGGGCGGTCGCAAGGTCTGCGGCAAGCGAGGACGGGATGCCGACGTTCTCGGCGCTTCGGGGGGCCTCGGCGGCCTCGGCCACCAGGCGGCCGTCGCTGCGGCCCGGCTCGATCGCCCGCTCCCACCCCGTGGCGGCCGCGACGCTAGCCATCGCTCACAGGACTCGGATCGCGCGCCACGTCGCTGCGGTGGTTGCAGATCGCGGCCGCCATGCGCAGCGCGTCCAGCGCGGTTGCGTCGTGGAGGCGGACCATCTCGGCGCCCGCGGCCACGGCCAACGCCGAGGCCGCGGCGGTGGCCCATTCGCGCTCCTCGGCCGGAGCCCGGTCCTCCCACGAGCCGGCCAGAACGGCGCCGAGGAAGTCCTTTCGCGACAGTCCCATGAAGAGCGGCCGGCCGAGCTCGCGCAGCTCGCCGAGGCGCCCGAGGATCTGGAGGTCGTCCTCGACGGAGAGGTCGAAGTCGAGCCCGGGATCGATCGCGATCTGCTCCTCGGCCACGCCGCGGGCCAGCGCGCTCTCGATGCGCTGCTCGAACCACCCCAGCAAGTGCGCTATGGGGTCCTTATGGCCCGGGGGCTCACGGTCGACCCGCGGCGGGCCCTCGATGTGCATGAGGACGTAGCCGCAGCCGCGCTCCGCGACCAGGTCGAGCATCCCCGGATCGGCGGCCCCGGAGATGTCGTTGATGGCCACCGCGCCGGCATCCAGCGCCTGCGCGGCCACCTCCGCCTGGAACGTGTCGGCGCTGACGGAAACGTTCGTACGACGAACCAGCTCCTCGACGGCCGGGACGAGACGCCCCGCCTCGTCAGCCGGTACGACCGGCGGCCCGCTGCGCGCGGCCAGGGCCCCGACGTCGAGCAGGTCGCAGCCTGCCTCAACAAGTCGCAGACCATCCTCCACGGCCTGCTGAGGCGTGGCGCTGCGAGCCCCCTCGAAGAACGAATCCTCGGTGACGTTCACGATGCCCACCCCCAGAGGCGGTGGGAACTCGACCACGCGGTCGATGAGGCGCCAAGCGGCCATCGCCGCCTAACTTAGCCCGCTGTGTGGGGCGGGGCTACCTCGTCGTCGCGATTAACCCGATTCCAGGCTCGAGATCAGCCAGGTATCGCCATCCCGTTGCAGCGTGACGGTTGTGCTTCTGGCCGAGGTTTTGACGGGCACGGTCGCGCGATCGCCGTCGACCTTCGCCTCGCCGACGTCGAGCCCCTCGAGCTGAGGGGCGAGCAGGGTGCTCAGCTGTTCGGCCGCCTTCTCGCACGACGCGCCGCTCGCGACCTGGCTTCTCTGCTCCGGGGTGAGGAGGGCGCAGGCCTTGCCGCCGCCGCGAGCGCGATGACGAGCGCCATCCAGGTTGAGCCCCTCCCCAAGGACATCGTGCGCACAACATAACGGTACGGTGAGCCGGAGTGCCCCTGCGCTGCGTCTACACCGATCTCGACGGCACCCTCCTCGGATACCACGGTTCGCTCTTTCGCGATTGGGAGGGAAACTTCTCCATGAAGCAGGCGCGCACGCTCGGGGCGTGCCATCGCGCCGGCGTGGAGGTGGTGATCATGTCCGGGCGTCGCGAAGCCCAGGTGTCGGCCGACGCCCGCCTGCTCGGCCAGACCTCATACATCTACGAGGCCGGGTGCGGCGTGCTCATCGACGGGGAGCGCACGCTCCTCACCGGGAACTGGGTCCCGGGTGAGGACGGCACCCCTGCCGAGAGGATGCTGGCGGCTGGGATCCCCGACCTCCTGTTCGACCGCTTCGAGGGACAGCTCGATTGGCACCACCCGTGGCACCGCGACCGCAAGCTCTCCCACCTGTTTCGCGGCAGGGTCGACGTCGAGGAGGCGAACGCCCTGCTCGCCGAGCACGGCCATGAGGATCTGCGGTTCCTCGACAACGGGGCGATCGTGCGGCGCATGGAGGGAATCGACGGCCCCGCCCACGCGTACCACCTGGTGCCGGGCGGCGCCAGCAAGGCGAAGGCCGTCGGCTTTCACATGCGGGCGCGCGGCTACGCCGCCGAGGAGTGCATCGCCGTCGGCGACTCGCTTGAGGACCTCGACGCGGCCGAGTTCGTCGGGCGATTCTTCGTCGTCGCCAACGGGCCGGAGCGAGACCCGGGCCTTCGCGAGGCGATCGCCGGACGGGCCAACGTCACGGTCACCGAGGGCCGAACCGGCGACGGGGTCTACGAAGCGGTGATTGGAACGCTCGCCGAGCGCTAGCTGCGGGTGAGCTGCTCGAGCACCTGGACGACGTGCACGTAGGGCCTGCCGGTCGCTCGCTCGAGGCCGAGCTCGCAGGTGCGATTGGTCGAGACGTGGGCGTCGAAGCTTCGCGCACGAATCTCGGCACCCTCCTCGAGCGTCGCGGCCTCGGCGAGCTCGGGATGGAGGAAACCGCGGTCTCCCGCGAAGCCGCAGCAGGCCGCCGACGGCGGCACGTAGACGTCGTCGGCCAGCTCACCCGCCAGGCGTCGCAGGCGCCTGTCCAGCGCCAGATGGCGCCCGGAGCACGTGGGATGAACGGCCACGGATCCGAGCTTGCGACGAACTTCGAGGCGCGGCAGCAGGCGGCCGAGCGCCCAGTCCGTGGCGTCGAGGATCTCGAGCGAGGCGTGGCGTTCGCGCTGCTCCTCGCTCAGCACGGGGCCCACCTCCGCGACCAGGCCGTTCGTACACGAGCTCGCGTCGATGACCACCGGAAGGCTGCCCCCGTC
>DASPWW010000121.1:0-5545 GCA_035637595.1 Solirubrobacterales bacterium
GACTTGCCGGCGCCGTTCGGCCCGAGGACGCCGATCTTCGCGCCGTGGATGAACGAGAGCGAGATGTTCGCCAGCACCTGGCGGTCGGGGCCGTAGAACTTGTCCGCCCGGTACATCGAGAAGACGTACTCGGTCACGCCCTGACCTTAGTCAGACGGGCGCTCTACATGCCCGGCCCGGAGGCTGCTTCGATCCGCGGCCGGCTGGGAGCGTCGCTGCCTCGCGCGGGTCGTCGACACGGAGAACCAGCCATGCCGAAGCGGCCATACCCGCCGCCAGCAAGATTCCCAGCGTGCCGTAGCCGGCGCCCGCGATGACCGCCCCGCCGATCACCGCTCCCAGGAGGTACCCGAGCTGGGTCGCGGCCGTTCGGGCGGCCATCATCGCTCCAGGATGGTCGGGGAGCTGCTCGAGCCCGAGCCCGCTCGATACCGGGGTTCGAACCCCGGCTGCGAGCCCGAGCAGGCAGAAGATGCCGACCGCGAAGGCCGCCGACCCGGCGAGATTGAGCTCAACGACGAAGAGGATTGCCATGAGCAGCGCGACCGCGGCGACCAGCTTTCTCCGCGGAATCGCATCGAGGAGGCCGGCGCGGCGCGTCGCGGCGGCGAAGTAGGCCGCCGCCCCACCGGCCAGCAGCCACCCCACCACGGCTTCCCGCACTGCGAGCGTCTCGATGAAGAACGCGCCGACGAACGTGAGGAGGGCGCTCCAGGCTCCGTAGGCCACCAGCTCGGCGCCGATCCAACGCCGTGCGGAGCGCTGCGAGAACAGCGCCCGAAGCCGCGGCACGGCCGGCCCGCTCGGCACGGGGGCGGCTGCAGGCGCGGCCAGCATGGCCGCGAGCGCGATCGCTGCGGGAACCGCCTGCGCGGCCCGCCAGGAGAACAGGTCGGCAACGATGCCCACGATCGGCGCGACCACGATCCAGGCGAGTGCGTTCGCTCCCGCGACGTATCCGATCGCCCACGCCCGCCGCTTCTGCGCGAAGGCGGCCACCCCGGCGAACCCGGCCGAGAGCAGACACGCCAACGAGACACCGACGAGAAGGTGCGCGAGCAGGAAGACCGCCAGCGTCGGCGCGGCGGCGACGGTCACACACCCGATGATCGCCAGTCCGGCGCCGAAAGCGAGTAGGCGGGAAATGGCCACGGTGTCGACTCGCCTCGCAATCGCAACCGAGGCGGCAATCGCGATGCCGGCCGTGATCGAGCGCGCTTGCCCAACCGCGCCCACTGACGCTCCGAGGTCGGCCCCGATCGCGACGATCGTCGGCCCGAGGACCACGAGCAGAGCCTGTGAGGCCATCGTCGCCAGCATCAGCGGCGCGAGCCGCGCTCGATCAGAAGGCTCCATGAACGGTGTCCTTTCAGCTTCGAGAGGTCGTGATCGACCTTAGGCCGGCTCCGCCGACGCGTCATCGGGTGCACCACCCAACTTCGACCCGTCCCGCAGGCGGGATACACGTAGGCCCTCGGAGCTGGAAGGGATTGGCGAACCTGCTCGCGCGGCTCGCGCAGGCGCTCGACCTGCTAGCGCCGCGCCGCAGAAAACCGAGCTGCCGCCGCGGCGCGCGCCGCCTTCCCCGAGATCTGCAGCTTCGAGTACACGTTCGAGAGGTGTCGCTCGACGGTGCGGGCGCTGACATGGAGGCGCGCGCCGATCTCCTCGTTGCTGAGGCCGTCCGCGACGAGGTCCAGCACCTCGAGCTCGCGTTGCGTCAGATCCTCGAGGCTCTCGCGAATGGATACCTCCGGCGCGCCGATGAACTCGCGCAGCTCCGCCAGGAACACTGGCCACGCCGGATCGTGCTCGAGCAGGATGTGGTTCCGCCCTTCGAGCGGGAGAAAGCGGGCACCGCGGATCCGGGTGGCAAGCAGACGACCCTCGGAGAAAGGGATGACGGCGTCCCCGCGCACGTGTGCGACCAGCGTCGGGACATCGACGGCGTCGAGCAGGTCGATGACGTCGATGTGGCTCCAACATTCCCGCAGCCGCACCGCCGTCTCCGGCGTGACAGAGACCCGCTGCAGTTCGTCGAACCACTCCAGCTGCTCGGCGGTACCGCCGGGTACGAACCGGGTCGTGAAGACGCGGCGGAACACCGGGTCCGACCGCCCCCAGCCGACCCGGACCAGGCTCTGAAGCAGCGCCGCCTCCTCGCGCTGCCCGGGCGAAAGGTCGCGCTTGAGGCGGCCGCGCCCGTACCCGCCGCATAGAACCAGGTGACTGACCCGCTCGGGATGGCGAACGGCGTAGGCGATCGCGATCGCGCCGCCCTGCGAGAGTCCGAGCAGGACGAACCGGTCGAGCTCGGCCGCATCGACCACTGCCTCGAGATCAGCCACGAAGCTCTCGAACGAGAGCTCCTCCGGCTCGCGATCCGAGAGCCCGCATCCGCGCTCGTCGTACCGGACGACGCGGTGACCACTCCCGAGCTCTTCGAGCCAGTGCTTCCAGACCGGGCTCTGCCAGTCGTACTCCAGGTGCGTGAGCCAGTTCGCAGCCTTGACGACGGTCGGGCCGACCCCGTGCTCCGCGTAGGCGATCGTCGTCCCGTCCGAGCTACGGCAGAAGCGGATCCTCTGCTCCACGGCCCCGATGCTATTCGCGGCAAGGGAGCCCGCTTCGGGACGGGGCCCCCGGAACCGAGGCCCCGTCCCCCTCCTCCAAGCTCTACGGGACGAGCACGCCGTTCACGAAGAGCTGGATCGCTCCGGCGGTCAGGCCGCCGGCATCCACTCTGTCCCTGCCCGCGCGTGTGTTGACCTCGAGCCGGTCGTTCGCGGCCTCGGGGTGGAAGATGTGAACCGTCGCGGCAAGCCCGCTCACGTTCACGCCCGGGACGCCTCCGCTGACGTGGATAGTGTCGTTGCGGTCGGTGCCGTTGACGACGACGCGGTCGGCCTGGCCGTCCCCGCCGCCTGCGGCGCCTGCGAGGTCGACGTTCACATCGGTGACGTCGGTGCCGCGCAGGTCGTTGACGGTGACCAGGTCGGCGCCGCCGAGAGCGTTGAAGTCGACCCGCTCGACGCCGTCGGTGTCCATCGTGATCCCGGCGACATCACGGAAGAACCTCAGCCGCTTGCCGTTCGCCGACAGCTCGACCTTCTCGTCAATGTTGGCGCCGTTGAACAACAGCGTGTCCACGCCGCCCTGCCCTTCGACCGTGTCGCTGCCGTCGCCCGGATCCCAGACGAAAGTATCCTCGCCGCCGCCCAAGAACGCGACGTCGTTGCCACGGTTCCCGTCGATCCGGTCGTTCCCGCCGCCACCCTGCAGCGTCTCCGCTCCGGAGCCGCCGGCGAGGGTGTCGTCGCCCCCTCCCCCGTCGATCGTCGTGGGGATGCTGGTGGTGAAGATCCCCGCGCTTTCGTCGATGCGCACGAGGTCGTCGCCGGCTCGCGCATCGACGGCGATCTCGGCAATGTCTGCCCGCTCGAACTCGAAGTCGGGCAGGCCGTCGTCACCGACGTCGACCTGGAGAATGCCGGGCTGGCCGGGCCGCAGACGAAGCGCGATCTTCTCGCCCGCCTCGCTGCCCTTGATCATGAGCAGACCGTGCTTGAGCTTCGGGGACTTGAATCCAGGCGCGGCACTTCCCTGACCGGCGACTGTCCCCGCTACGCCGGCGACGACGGCAACTACGACGACGGCCGCCGCAGCCAGCCGTGCCGACTGCATCCTGCGCAACTCCTTGAATCGAATGAGCGCCCTCATGGGTCCTGTCCTTTCGGAGTGGGTTGGTTGATCTCTCGTGCGACTAGAGACACCGGCGGCCGGCGTCTATTCCCACGCGCTATGCCGCATGCGGGAGCGACTCCCCGGCGCGAAACGTCGGGAGCGCGAAGCGGTCGCGCGCGCGCGACACGAGCTCGTCGGCGGGCGGGGTCGACCGCTCGGGCCAGGCAGCGATCACGATCTCGTCGGCCGCGAACGTCGGCAGTGCGTCCGCGATCGCTTGCAGCGGGTCCGCGTCGCCGACGCGACCCTCTGCATGAACTCCGCTTTGTTCCAGCAACTCGACGAATGCAGCGACCCGCTCCTCCGCCAGGCGGCGAGCTTCGTCGTCGTCCGACAGCCAGTGCCGGAGCCGGGAGTTCAGCGCAGGCGCGACGACGAGGACTTCGCCGTCGGGCACCTCGTCTGGAATCACACCGTCGAGGGCGACGATGAGCACTTTGAGATGTGTCGCGTTCATGGTGGGTCCTTTCGTAGCGGTTGACGTTCTTGTGGCTAGAGACACCGGCAACCCGGCGCCTATTCCCCGGGCGGAATCCGGGTCGCGCGCGGGAATAACCCCGCCCGAACGGGGTCATCCAGACCGTGAGGATCTTTGGAGTTACCGTTCGTGGTGCCGTGTCGATGAGACGTCGTCGAAAAGACGAAGCCGTCGGTCAGGAGATCGCCGAGCTGGCGGCGCTTGCCGACGGGTCGCTCGCGCCCGAGCGTCGCGCCGCGCTCGAGGCACGAGTCGAGGCGTCATCGGAGCTCGCCGAGAGGCTTGCCGAGCAACGGCGCGCGGTCGCGTTTGCACGGAATGCCGCGGAGGAGGTCGACGCGCCGGCGGGCCTGCGCGCGCGCATCGAGGCGCAACGACGCGCGCGCCGCGAGTGGGCGCCGCGTCGTCTCGTCCTGGTCGGCGCCCCGGTGGCCGCTCTCGTGGCGATCGCCATCGGGTTGAGCGTGCTCAGCTCGGGTAGCTCCGCCCAGCGCTTCCGTGCTGCCCTCGGGCCGACCGAGCTGGCACCCGATGCAACGGGCGACGCGACGCTGACCAAGACATCCTCGGGTTGGCGGATCGAGCTCGACGCCAAAGGCCTTCCTCGCCTCGAGGGCGAGCGCTTCTACGAAGCGTGGCTGCGTAACGGCGCCGGTGTGCTGGTGCCGATCGGGACGTTCAACGAGGGACGCAAGGTCACGCTCTGGGCGGGCGTCTCGCCGAAGACGTTCACGACGCTGACCGTCACACGCGAGCAGGCGGACGGCGATCAGACCTCGTCGGGCGAGAAGGTCCTCGTGGGAACGGTCGACACGAGCAGCTGATCAGGCCGAACCACCCTCGATTCGGCGCACGACCTGCTGGCGGGCGCGGTACAGGCGGCTCATGACCGTTCCCTCGCGGATGCGCAGCGCCCTTGCAGCCTCCCTGTACGAGAGACCGGTGATGTCGACGGCGACGAGGACGTCGCGAAAATCGCCCGGAAGCGCGGCGACCGCCGCGTAGAGCTCCGCGGCCTCGAGTGCGGCCTGCGGCTGAAGTGCGTGCGGGTCGGCGACGAGGTCGAGCTCGTCGGGTAGCGGGCCGGGACGGAGCCGGCGGCTCTCGGTCCGCTTCTGGTTCAGGAACGTGTTCCGCAGCGCGCGCAGGAGGTAGCCGAGATCGTCCTCGTTGCGGAGCAGCCGCGGCCGGGCGAGCAGGCGCGCATAGGTCTCCTGCACGAGGTCCTCGGCGTCCTCGCGCGAGCCGGAGAGCGCCCACGCGGCCCGGTAGAGCCTGTCGAGGTGGTCTCCGAGCCGGGCGGGGTCGAGCGTGCGCCCCATC
>DASPWW010000122.1:0-9257 GCA_035637595.1 Solirubrobacterales bacterium
CGTTTCGGACCTCGATCGTGTAGGTGAGCTGGCTGCCCTCGGTAACCGGGTCAGGGCTGTCGGACTTCGTGATCGAGAGGTCCGATGGCGCCAGAGCCGTCGCCGGGAACAGCACGGCCAATCCGAGCACCAACCCGGCGATGCCCGTCAATCCCAGTGATCGCTTCCCTGCCATTCTTCTCTCCTCGGTCATAAGCCTGTGCCTCGTCGACGGATCCTTCCCTCTAGGTCTGGAACGTCTAAATACCCGCAAACGTCGGCCTTTACTCCAATCAACACCCGGGTGGGCCACAAGTCGCGGCACGGGAGGGGCGCCCAACAGACGTTGAGGCACGCGGCCAGAGCTTCGGTGCGACGCCTGTGAGGCCGAAATACAGGGGTGTGATCCCGTGGATCACCTATGTCGATGCCCTGACCGAGGCACTGAGGGTCGAGATGCGGCGCGATCCGACCGTGCTCTGCCTGGCCGGGGCGTCTTCGAGCGGCGTGCAACGACCGACCGACGAGCTCGTGAGCGAGTTCGGACCGTCGCGGGTCAGGGAGCATGACGGAGGGCCCTCGATCCTCGCCGCCGCGTCGGCCGCTGCAAGCGAGGGGATGCGGCCGGTGTGTGAGCTCGAGCTTGGCGCCCTGGGGGACGCGGACGCCGGCGCGCTCGCCGCGGCGGTGAGCTCGGGGGCCCTCGTCCTGCGCCTGGTGTGCGGGAGCGCCGCGGGAGGCGTCAGCGCCAGGGGTTGGGAGACCCTGCTGCCCGAGATCCCGGAGCTCAAGGTCGTCTCGCCGGCCACGGCGGCGGATGCCAAGGGCCTTCTGATCAGCGCGATCAGGCATCCCGACCCGGTGTGCTTCGTCGAGTCCAGCGATCTGTACAGCAGCGTCGTCGACGGCGTCCCGGAGGGCGAGCACGTCGTCCCGCTCGGCGAGGCGCGGCTCGTCAGGCAGGGAACGGAGATCGTCGTGCTGGCCCACGGGGCCGCCGCGGTCGCCGCGGAGCGCGCCGCCAAGCAGATGCCGGGCGAGGTCGGGGTCATCGACCTCAGGAGCCTGCGGCCCCTTGATCGTGATGCGATCGTCGCATCGGCAAAGGAGACCGGGAAGGTGCTGATCGTGGAGCAGCCGGGAACCGCGACGGGGCTCGCCGCATCGCTGGTGGAGCTGATCTACGAGGAGCTCCCCCAGTATCTCGATGCGCCCGTCAAGGATCTCGGGATCACCGTGACGGAGGCGGGGTCCAACGGCCAGTGGACGCAGAGCGTCACCGAGGCATGCAGTGAGCTGGTCGCCTTCTAGCGAGCAGTCCCTCCCTCAGGAGGCTCCCGCCCCGAGCTTCGCGGGTGTCGAGCTGACGGTGCCGGACCTCGGTTCCCCCGACGATCAGGCCACGCTGGTCGACTGGACCAAGCAGATCGGCGACCCGGTCGCCGCCGACGAGCCGATCTGCCGCCTCGCCCTCGGCGAGCTTCAGTTCGAGGTGCGCTCGACCGCGGCCGGGACGCTGACCCGTGTGTTCGCCACGCCGGGCGAGGGCGTCCGCGGCGGCGACTCGCTGGCCGAGATCGCGCCCGCCGCCGACGGCAGTGAGCTCGCCTCCAGCGAGGACTACGCCTCCAGCGAGGACTACGCCTCCAGCGACGACTACGCCTCCGAAGGCGACCTCGACTCCGATGCGGATTACTCCTCCAATGAGAACGCCGCTTCGACCGGGGACTTCGGTTCCGATGTTGCCCCAGCTTCCGACGGCGAGCCTGCTCGCACCGGTTCCGAACCCGAGGCCGCGGTCGCCGAGAGCCCCCCGGAGGCGATGGAGCGCCCGATCGAGCGGATCGAGCCCGAGCCGCTCAGCGAGGTGGCTCCACTCGAGCAGGAGCGAGAGGAGCCCTTCTACGCCGGCGAGCCGCCCGGCGAGGCCGGCGAACCCGACCTGGAGCCCGAGCAGCCGGAACCGGAGCCCGCGCGGGAGCCCGAGCCCGCGCCGGAATACGAGGCCAAGTCGCACGAGCTCGATCCCGAGCTCGCCGAGCCGGTCGCAAGCCCGCGGCAGCCCGAGACCACGAGCGACGTCAAGGCATCCGGCGACGACGCGGTCAACTGGTCGCACTGGCACTCGCCGGTCGTCAAGATGCTCGCCGAGAAGCACGGCGTCGACCTCTCCGAGGTCCGGGGAACCGGAACCGGGGGGCGGATCCGCAAGCGCGACGTCATCGCCCACATCGAGGGCGCCGCTCGCTCCTGACGCCGATCGCGGCAGCCACGCCTGCCGGCCGGGGGCCGGGTCGAGTTGCTCGGCTGGGGCTTGAAACGTCGCCGAACGGGAATACAATCGGCGTAGCAATCCGCACGACCAGTGCGGGCTACACATAGGGAGGCGGGAGATCCCCGCTTCCCATCGTCCGTAGGCGTCGCGGAGGAGATCCCGAAGCGGCGACAGGAGGCCACCCGGAGGAGATCCCGACGGGCGGCCCGACACGAAGGGCGGAGACATGAGACGAAGCGACGTCGGCGTTCTCGCGAGGGAGTCCGGAGGCGGGCGCGGGAGCGAGCTCCCCGATCCGGGGAACGCGCACCTCACGCGCGAGGACAGGGCCAACCTGTTCCGCTACATGGCGATGATGCGCGCCGCCGAGGAGCGCGGCATCACCCTCTATCGGCAGGGCAAGGTGCCGGGCAGCTTCTACGACGGCTGCGGCCAGGAGGCGGTGTCCGTCGGAGCCGCCTACCCCCTGGGACCCCAAGATCGGATGTGCATCCTGCACCGCGATCTCGGGGCGCATTTCGTGCGCGGCGTTACCCCCGAGCGCTACCTCGCCAACTACATGGGGCGCGCCGGCGGGGTGACGGGGGGCAAGGACGGAAACATGCACTTCGGCGACCGCCGGCTCGGCTGCGTGGGGATGGTCTCGATGCTTCCCGACATGGCCCTGGTGGCGACCGGGATGGCGCTCAAGTTCAAGCTGCGTCAGGAGCCCCGGGTCGCGATGACCTTCTTCGGCGAGGGCTCGACGGCGAACGGCCAGTGGCACGAGGCGATGAACTTCGCCGGCGTTCACCGGCTGCCGATCGTCTACGTGCTGGAGAACAACCAGTTCGCCTACTCGACCCCGAACGAGCTCGAGTTCGCCACCGACCCGGTGGAGCGGGCGCCCACCTACGGCTTTCCCGGCACCAAGGTGGACGGCAACGACGTCGAGGCGGTCTTCGAGGCCGCCCGCGAGGCCGTCGAGCGAGCGCGCGCCGGCGGTGGGCCGACCCTGGTCGAGTGCGTGACGATGCGCATGCACGGCCACGGGGCCCACGACGACATGAGCTACGTGCCGCCGGAGCTGTTCGAGGAGTGGGGGGCGCGCGATCCGATCGAGCTCTACGCGCAGCGGCTCGTCGACGAGCACGGGTTCTCCACCGACGAGGTCGACCGGATCAGGGACGAGGTCAAGGCGTACGTCGCGGAGTGCGCCAAGAAGGCGCTCGACTCCCCGATGCCCGACCCGTCGATCGCCACCGAGGGCGTGTTCGCGGAGCGCTGGGAGGCGCTCGGCGACGGCCGCGCGCCGTGGTCGTTCTGGTCGCAGCGGGGGGCCGACGGAGCCGGCGGGGCGAGCGGCACCGACGGGAGGGGGACGCCATGACGACGGCCGAGACAGCCCCGGCGGCGACGCGCGAGATGACATACCTGGAGGCGATCTCGGACGGCCTGCGTGAGGAGATGCGCCGCGACGAGTCGGTGCTGTGCATCGGCGAGGACATCGGCGCCTTCGGCGGCGCGTTCAAGGTCACCCACGGGTTCGCGGAGGAGTTCGGAGCCGAGCGGGTGCTCGACGCGCCCCTGGCCGAGAACGCGATCATCGGCACGGCGGTCGGCGCCGCGGTGGAGGGGCTGCGCCCGGTCTGCGAGATGCAGTTCGCCGACTTCATCTCGTGCGGCTTCGACCAGCTCGTCAACGTAGCGGCGAAGCTTCACTACCGCCAGGGCATCGCCGTCCCGATCGTCGTCCGGCTGCCGTCCGGCGGCGGGTTCTCGGGCGGTCCGTTTCACTCCCAGAACCCCGAGGCGTGGTTCATGCAGACGCCGGGGCTGAAGGTCGTCGCCCCGGCGACCGCCGCCGACGCGAAGGGCCTGCTGGTGAGCGCCATCCGCGACCCCAACCCGGTCTGCTATCTCGAGCACAAGGCCCTCTACCGCCACGTCAAGGGCGAGGTCCCGGAGGGAGAGCACACCGTGCCTCTCGGCGAGGCCCGCGTCGCGCGCGCCGGCGAGCCCGGCGAGCTGAGCGTGGTCGCGTACGGCTCGGCGGTCCATCTCGCCACCCAGGCAGCAGAGGAGCTCGACGAGGACATCGAGGTGATCGACCTGCGCACGCTCCGCCCGCTCGACGCAGAGGCGGTCCTGGCTAGCGTTCGCAAGACCAACAAGGTGCTGATCGCCCACGAGGCGACGCGCTCGTGCGGAGTCGGCGCCGAGGTCGCCGCGGTCATCGCCGAGCAGGCGTTCGAGGACCTCGACGGCCCCGTCGTGAGGTTGACGACGCCCGACGTCCCGATCCCGTTCAGCCCGCCGCTGGAGCAGGCGGTGCTGCCGCAGCTCGACGATATGAAGGAGGCGTGCCGTGACCTCCTCGCATACTGAGAACGCCGTCCAGGTGACGATGCCGCAGATGGGGGTCTCGGTCGCCGAGGGGACGATCCTCGAGTGGCGAAAGCGCCCCGGCGACTGGGTCGAGTCCGACGAGACGATCTGCGACGTCAGCACCGACAAGGTCGACGTCGAGATCCCCTCGCCGGCGACGGGACGCCTCGAGCGCATCCTCGCCGACCCCGGAGAGACCGTCGCGGTCGGCGAGCCGATCGCCGAGATCGACCCCGCCGCCAAGCCCGGCGAGCCCCATCGGGACGAGGAGCATCCGCCACGACCCGCCGAGCGCGAGGAAGCCGAGGCGGCGGAGCGGACCGACCGCTCGAGCTTCTACTCGCCCGTCGCGCGGAGGATCGCCGCCGAGCACGGCGTCGACCTCGACCAGGTCGAAGGGACCGGAATCGGCGGCCGGGTGCGGAAGAAGGACGTGCTCGCCTACATCGAGTCGGCCGGCGGCGAGAAGGCCCGCCGTGAGCCGGCGCTTCACATCGAGTCTCCATACCGGCCCGACGAGGCGAAGGCGGCCGAGCCGCCAGTGGAGCCGGCCGCGCCATCCCGGCCTTCCGACGGCGCGGGCCGAGGCGCGGAGCTTCCGGGGCGGCGCGAGCCGATGTCGGAGATGCGCAAGGCGATCGCGCGCCACATGGTGGCCAGCCGCCACACCGCGGCGCATTGCACCACCGTCGTCGAGGTCGACATGTCGCGCGTCACGGCGCGCAGGGCGGAGCTCAAGGAGGCGATGGAGCGGCGGGGCGTGCCGCTCACCTATCTGGCCTTCGTGGCCCGGGCCACGGTCGAGACGCTCGCCGAGCACCCCGTCCTGAACGCCTCGGTCGAGGGCGACGAGATCGTCTACCACGACGACGTCAACCTCGGGATCGCCGTCGCGCTCGACGCGGGGCTGATCGTGCCGGTCATCCCGAAGGCGCAGCGGCTGAGCCTCGAAGGGTTGGCCGCGGCGATCGCCGACGTGGCGGGTCGCGCCCGGTCGCGCGACCTGCACCCCGACGAGGTCCACGGCGGCACCTTCACGATCACCAACCCGGGGCAGTTCGGCGCGGTGCTGGCGACGCCGATCATCAATCAGCCGCAGGTCGCGATCCTCGACCTCGAGGCGATCGTCAAGCGGCCGGTCGTGATAGAGGCGCCTCGCCTCCCCGGCTCCGCCTCTGGGGGGGAGGCGGCTGAGGGCAGCACGGATGCGATCGCGATCCGCCCGATGACCTACCTGCCGATGTCCTGGGACCACCGGGCGCTCGACGGCGTCGAGGCCGCCCGGTTCCTGTCGCGGGTCAAGGAGCGCCTCGAGAGCTGGGGGTCGACATGAGCGTCGCAACCCCGCAGCGCGGCGGCGGCGCGGCGGTCGCCGCCCCGGAGGCCGCCGGCGCCTCGGTGCCCTTCGACCACGAGGAGCTGGTGGTGCGCCGCGGCACGCACAGCGGCTGCCCCGTCATCGTCGCGGTGCATTCCACGGTGCTGGGGCCGGCGCTCGGCGGGCTTCGCCTGTGGCGCTACCCGGCGACGATCGACGCCACCCGCGACGCCCTGCGGCTGGCGCGGGGGATGACGCTCAAGGCGGCCGCCGCCGGACTCGACCTCGGCGGCGGCAAGGGCGTGATCTGCACCCCGGAGGTCGCCCCGCCCCGCGGCGACGAGCGCCGGGCGCTGCTGCTCGACTTCGCCGACCTGGTCGAGTCCTTCGGCGGCCGCTACATCACCGCGGAGGACGTCGGGACCTCACCGCAGGACATGGTCACGATCGGCGAGCACACCGCGCACGTGACCGGCCTCCCGCCCGAGCGCGGCGGCTCCGGCGACCCCAGCCCGTTCACGGCCATGGGGGTGGAGGCGGCGATGCGGGCCTGCGCTCGCGCGCGCTTCGGCAGCCCGGCCCTGACGGGGCTTCGGGTCGCCGTGGTCGGCCTCGGACACGTCGGCGAGAAGCTCGCGCGCAGGCTGGCGAAGGCCGGAGCGCGGGTGATCGCGACCGACATCCTGCCCGAGAAGCGGCGGCTGGCGGAGCGGATGGGGATCGGGTGGGTGGAGCCGGACGAGGCGATCTGCACCAGCTGCGACGTGCTCGCGCCGTGCGCGCTGGGAGGGGCGATCACCGCCGCCGATCTGGGGCGGCTGCGATGCGCGGTTGTGTGCGGCTCGGCGAACAACACCCTCGCGGCCGACGACCTGGCCGACGAGCTCGCGGCGCGGGAGATCCTCTACGCGCCGGACTTCGTGGTCAACGCGGGAGGTCTGATGCACGTCTACATGGAGATCAAGGGGATCACCGAGGCCGAGGCGACCCGTCTGGTGCTCGGCATCGAGACGACCATGGAGAGCGTGCTCGCGGCCGCCCGGGAGCGCTCGACGACGCCGCTTCGCGCCGCGGCCGAGCTGGCCGGCGAGCGGCTCGCCAGGGCGAGCGCCGAGCCGCTGCAGGTGGGACACTGACCCGGATGGAAGACCTGTGGGTGACACGGGCCGGCCAGGTCCCCTACCCGGACGGGCGCGAGATACAGAAGCGGCTCGAGGCGGCCCGCCACGCGGGAGATGTCCCCGACCTCCTGCTCTTGCTCGAGCATCCACCCGTCTACACGAAGGGCAGGCGCTCGACGCCGGACGAGCTTCCGATGGGCGAGGACTGGTACCGGATGCAGGGAATCGAGGTCTGCGAGACCGACCGCGGGGGGCGGGTGACCTACCACGGTCCCGGCCAGCTCGTCGGCTATCCGATCGTGAGCCTGCGCGCGTACGGAGACGACGTCCACGACTACATCCGCCGCATGGAGCGGGTGATGATCGAGGCCCTGGCCGCCTACGGCATCGCCGCGGGGCCGATCGAGGGACTGACCGGGGTCTGGACAGAGGGTGCGCGTCCCGGCGAGAACACCGACGGGCGTGAGGCCCGCAAGATCGGCTCGATCGGGGTCCACGTCAACCGCGGCGTCACGACACACGGGTTCGCGATCAACGTCAACAACGACCTGCAGCCGTTCGAGTGGATCGTCCCGTGCGGAATCGAGGCATGCCGGATGACGTCGGTCGCCCGTCAGCTCGGCGGCGAGCAGGACATGGGGGCCTTCATGGACGTGATCCGCGACCGTTTCGGGGAGATCTACGAGCGCGAGCCCGTCGAGCGCGACGCGTCGGAGCTCCTCGACGCGCCGGCGGCGGTACGGTAGCCACGGTGACCGAGACCCTCGACGAGCGCCTCCACGTGACCAGGTCGCGTCGCCGGCCCGGTGGCGCGCCGGAGGTCGAGGGGCGCCCCTTCCGGGAGCGCAAGCCTCCGTGGCTCAAGGTCCCCGCGCCGGGCGGGCCCAACTACCGCCACCTCAGATCGCTGATCGAGGGTCAGGGCCTGCACACGGTCTGTCAGGAGGCCAACTGCCCGAACGTCGGCGAGTGCTGGGAGCGCGGCACCGCCACCTTCATGATCCTCGGCGACGTCTGCACCCGCCGATGCGGGTTCTGCAACGTGCAGACCGGCAAGCCCACCTGGAATGACCCGCTCGAGCCGATGCGGGTGGCCGCGTCCGTGAAGCGGATGGGCCTTCGCCACGCGGTCGTCACCTCCGTGGATCGCGATGACCTCCCGGACTACGGGGCGAGCGCCTTCGTCGGCGTGATCCGCTCGATCCGCATGCTCGCGCCGGGCTGCAAGGTCGAGGTGCTGACCCCGGACTTCCGCGGCCAGGAGATGCCCCTCGCCAAGGTGATCCACGAGCGCCCCGACGTGTTCAACCACAATGTCGAGACGGTGCCGCGGCTCTACCCAAAGGCGCGCCGGGGCTCGAGCTTCGCGCGCTCGTGCCGCGTATTGCGCCTGGCCAAGGAGATGGGCGGCGACGAGGTGATCACCAAGTCCGGTCTCATGGTGGGACTCGGGGAGAGCTTCGAGGAGATGGTGGAGGCATTCGGCCTGCTCCGCAAGCACCGGGTACAGGTGCTAACGGTGGGCCAGTACCTCCGGCCCACCGAGCAGCACCTTCCCGTCGTCCGCTACTGGCATCCGGACGAGTTCAAGGCACTCGGGGAGGCGGCCTACGAACTCGGTTTCGAGTCCGTCGCCTCCGGGCCGCTGGTTCGCTCCAGCTACCACGCGGACGAGGCCGCGCGCGAGGTCGGCGCGCGCCGCGCGGCGGCCTGAGCCGCCGCGCGCCTTCACGCCCAGTTGGACCCAGTGTCTACGGCGCGTGGATGGTGGGGCTGATCCCGGCCCGGCAGCCCGTCTTTCTCTTGGCGCGGGCATAGAACTTGCCGTGCGCCTGCCCGGAGGTTCCGGTATCCCAGCGACCCTCGCTGTCGGACGTGTCCGTGTAGAGCTTCTCGTCGACACTCCGGTTCGGCTCGCTGCCCTTCTGCTTGTAGACGTTCACCGTGCGGTTCCGAACGCACTTCGACTTGGCGCTCTTGACCTTCCCCTGGAAGCCGTCGCCGTTGTACTTGATGGTGACCGTGGTCCTTGCGGCACCGCTCGCGACGCCCACCCCGACGACGGCGACCGCGCCGCAGACGACGAGCAGAACCACTGCCAGCAACTTCGATCTCAACATGATCCCCCTGTTCGTTTGGCCTGCGGCCGCACACTAGCAGCGGCAGGACGGTCCGCCCGGGCTCCGCGCTGGCGCTT
>DASPWW010000123.1:0-4425 GCA_035637595.1 Solirubrobacterales bacterium
GACGCCTTCTGACACGCCTCGCCGGTACAGACGCGACGAGGTTCCGCGGAAAAACCCCTGCTCATAGCCACTCCCGTTGCCTAAGTTGGCCCGATCGTGACCCCCTCCGCGCTAGAGAGGGGGTCGGCGGTTCGAGTCCGCCAGAGGGCTTCGATCCTTGTCCTGCTCAGCCAACCTGTCCGTTGCCGAGCCTGACAGCGGAGGGCATCTTCGACGCCCACGCAGCGTCCACGGTGTGGACGTCGGCTGGGCCGGCGCCGGTGATCGCCGCCCTGCACCAAGCCGCCCAGCGCGAGTCGCCGCTCACCCTCACCGGCGCCGGCCTCCCACAGCTGCCGGTGCTGACCGCGGCGTTGGAGACGTCAGCCTGCCACTCCTAGTACCCGCTTGTGAGGGGTCAACGTTCAGAAACTCTTAAGCGCGCTGTAACCCCCTCGAAAGCTCCTGCGCCTACCGTCGCAGGCGGCAACGATCAAAGGGGGATTTGCTATGACGAGGAAAGTTCTCCTGCTCGTCCTGCTCGCCGTCGCGCTCATGGCGGGCGCAGCCGGGCCCGCCGTCGCGGGTACACCGAGCATCACCCTGAGGCTCAATCCCGGCTTCTACGAAGGCCAGAAGGTCTTCTACGTCAACACGGAAGCCTCCGATCCAGGGCTCGCGGCCGCTGACGGAACGACGTTCGTGCCGAAGCTCGGCAACGCGATCGCGGCCGGCGCCACCGCCGACCTCTTCCACGTCACCAACTTCACCCAGCCGAACGTGCTCGACGCGGTGCCGTACCCCGTGGGGCCCGCGAACAGCGACCCGGACTACAGCCCGCTCTGGCAGATCCATCTCGTGACGTGGAGCGCCGGCTCGACGCCGAGAACGCTGAGGTCGGAGGACGAGGTCCGCGCGGCCGAGGCGGCTGGCGAGCTGACGGTCGAGGCGACGAACATCGTCGTCAACTGCTCGGTCGTCCACACGCCGACCGGCGGCACGCTCCCGAGCGCCCAGGGGATCGACATCCAGGGCGACGGGGGGACGATCAGGCTGCCGCTGACCAAGGGGTTCGTTAACGACAACACGATCTTCTACATCAACACCGACGCATCCGACCCCGGCGTCGCGGCGCATGACGGGACGAACTTCGTCCGGAAGCTCGCGAACGCGCACGAGAGCGGCGCCGAGGCCGACCTCTATCCGTTCGCCGGCAAAGCGAATCCGGCACAGCGGACCGTCGTCGACTCGGCTCCGAGTCCGGTGGGGCCTTCCAATAGCGACTTCGACTACAGCCCGCTGTGGGACGTCGTGCCGGTGGCGTTCACCGACCAGACGCGGAGCTCGTACCCGCTCGTCACTTCGGAGGCGCAGCTCTACGCGCTGGTCGCGAGCGGCCAGATGACGGCGGGGCCGGAGCCCGGGATCATCGTCAACTGCCCGATCGTGCGCGTGGGGAGCTAGGTGTTCGTTCCAGAGAGGTCCGCGCGCAACGGCTGAAAGGAGACGTTGTGAGGAAGACGCTACTCGCAGCTGCGATGATCGCGCTCGCGATCACCCAGGTCGCGGTCGGAGCACCGCTCAGATCCGCCGTGGGAGCGACTCCGACCGCCGGCCCGAAGAAGCAGCCGGTCACGCTCGGCTTCTTCCGCGGGCAGACGGTCAGGTACTTCGACTTCGGCCCGATCAAGTTGAAGCGCGGGAACAAGCTCGCCCCGATCTGGACGTTCACGAACGGCGCGGACGGCCAGCGCAACGTCATCGACACCGTCCCCGGCCGTCGCGATTACTCGCCGCTCTGGCGGGTGAACAAGGTGACCTGGAAGGACGGCGTTACGGCGCGGCGGCTCACGTCAGCGGCGGCCGTCAAGGCAGCCGCGCAGGCCGGCGAGATCACGATCGCAAGCACGGCCACGGTCGTCAACTGCCCGGTGCTCGGCTTCGGCCAGAAACGCCACCCCGGCTTCTCGCGCGGCAAGATCATTCACTACCTCGACCTCGGCCCGGTCAAGGTCGCCCCCGGCAACAAGGTCATCCCGCTCTGGACGGTGAAGAACGGCGTCGACGGCCAGCTCAACATCGCCGATGTGAGGCCGGGCCAGACGGCCTACCCGCCGCTGTGGGCGATCGTCGAGGTGACCTGGAAAGCGGGCGCGCAGAAACGGCTGCTCAAGTCGCTCGCCCAGATCAAGACAGCCCAGGCGGCGGGCGAGGTCACGCTGAAGAAGACCTCGCTCGTCGTCAACTGCCCGCTCGTCTGATCGCCGGAGAGGAAGCAGGCGCCCTGCCGGCTGGGATGCCGCCTCGGAACGAGGCGGCATCCGGCCCGCGCGCTCGATTTAAGGGTTCTGCAACACTCGCGACCGTTCGTGTTGGCGACAATGGGGGCATGGCCACCGTTCTAGTCGTGGACGACGAGCCGATCGTGCGCGAGGTCGTCGTCAAGTACCTGCGGCGCGACGGCTACCGCACGCTCGAGGCCGGCGACGCCGAGGCCGCCTGCGAGCTCGTCGAGCGCGAGCACCCCAATCTGGTCGTCCTCGACCTGATGCTGCCGGGGATGGACGGCCTGAGCTTCTGCCGCTGGCTGAGGTCGCGTTCCGATCTGCCAGTGATCATGCTGACCGCGCGCGGCGAGGAGGCAGACCGGATCGTCGGGCTCGAGGTCGGCGCCGACGATTACGTGACGAAGCCGTTCTCGCCGCGCGAGATCGTCGCGCGCGTGCGGACCGTGTTGCGCCGGGTCGATACTCCCGTGCTGCGTCCCGAGCGGCTGGAGTACGGAGAGCTCGAGATCGACGCCTCGGCGCGGGAGGTGAAGCGGGCGGGCGCGACGCTGGCGCTGACGGCGAAGGAGTTCGATCTGCTCTGGTTCCTGGCCTCGAATCCACGGCACGTCTTCTCGCGCGATCAGCTGATGAGCCGCGTCTGGGGGTACGGGGCCGCGCTCGACACGGGCACGGTCACCGTCCACATCCGCCGCCTGCGCGAGAAGATCGAGCCCGATCCCTCGCGCCCCCGCCACCTCGAGACAGTCTGGGGCGTCGGCTACCGCTTCTCGCCGTGATCACGCTCGCGCTCATCGTCGCCTCGGCGACCGTCGGCGGAGGGGTCGCGGCGGCGCTGCTCCTGCGGCGGCTGCCGACACTGCGACTGCAGCTCGTGGGGCTGGCGCTCCTCGCGGTCCTGCTCCCGCTCGGCGTCGTGCTGCTGTCCGGCTGGGTCATGTTCCACATGGGCGACGACGTCAAGATCCTCGCCGTCACAGCCGGCTCGGCGTCCGCAGCGGTCGTCGCCGGACTCTTGCTCGCACGCTCGATCGACACCCGGATCCGAAAGCTCTGCGAGTCCTCAACGGTGATCGCAGGCGGAGACCTGGCGATCCGGGCTCCCGAGGGCGGGCCGGCGGAGCTCGTGCAGCTCGCGCGCTCGTTCAACGAGATGGCGTCGAAGCTGGAGCGTCTCTTCGACGCCCGGCGCGAGCTCGTCGCCTGGGCGAGCCACGACCTGCGCACGCCGATCGCGTCGATGCAGGCGATGCTAGAGGCGCTCGAGGACGGCCTCGCCGAGCCCGAGCACTACCTGCCCATCCTGCAGGACCAAGTGCGTACCCTGGGGAGGTTGGTCGAGGACCTGTTCGAGCTCGCCCAGATCGATGCCGGCGTGCTCACGCTCGAACTGCGCCGGGCCGAGCTCGCCGGACTGATCGAATCGTGCGTCCGCGGCCTCGAAGCCGAGGCGCAGGCCCGCGGAGTGCGGCTGGAGACCCGGACGGGGGAAGCGCCGGCAGCCTGGTGTGCGCCCGAGGCGGTCGAGCGCGTGCTCTTCAACCTCCTCACGAACGCGCTCCGGCACACCCCCGCCGACGGTGCCGTCGCCGTCTTCGCCGAGCAGAGCACGCACGAGGTGCGGGTTACGGTCGAGGACACAGGCGAGGGGATCGGGCCCGAGGCGGAACGACGGATGTTCGAACACTTTTGGCGCGCCGATCCTGCGCGCTCCCCCCGCAACGGCGGGGCAGGTCTCGGGCTGGCAATCGCGCGAGGCCTCGTCGAGGCCCAGGGCGGGCGAATCTGGGCCGAGAACCGCCCCGGAGGCGGTGCCAGGTTCTCGTTCACGCTGCCCGTCGCCGAACCAGCCGATGCCCTCGCCGCGGAATAACTCGGGCGAACCGAGTCGGCGCGGAACACGTAAGCCGATCAAGCCGGCGCCCGATCCCGGCGCCCGCTCAGTGGCGCTAGCTCGTGTACCAAGAAACCGCCGCAAAAAGCCTGGCCGAAACTCAAGCGCACGCTCGCGCGCCCGGCCAGCAAATCCGCTCGTTCATAGAGGGACACTGCGGACTCGTCGACCCGGCGACCGTATGTCGCCGCAGCCGGCGGATCGGGCGGGCGATCAAGGTTCACCGAGTCGATCCCGAGCAGCTCCTCTTCGCACGCACCCCCG
>DASPWW010000124.1:0-43870 GCA_035637595.1 Solirubrobacterales bacterium
CGGTCGGCCGAACCGCCGGCACTGTCCTGCCTAGAGTTCGCTATGCGACGCCTATCCAGGACGGCCGCTCCCTTCTCGAGCTGATCGCTCCTTCACGGCCACAACACCTGTGGGCAACCTGACGGAATCGGATACTCATGAAGGCGCCAATCGCCGGATGTGAGCGATCTCACCTCACGCCCGGGCGCTCGTTCCCTACGATCGAACCCCCACCTGGCTACCCAGCCAGTTTTTTCCACCGATCCGCACTGATGCAGCGACTCATGACTCGCCTCGCTGAGCTGCTGGCTCGCCGCCGCTGGTGGGTGGCCGGGGCGTGGTTGGCCGTCGTCGTTGTCTCGGCGCCGCTCGCCGCGCGCCAGACCGAGCACCTCAGCGGCGGCGGGTTCCAGGTGCCAGGAAGCCAGTCGAAGTTGGTCGAGGACGTGCTCGTCCGGGACTTCGAGCCGGATCGCCAGGGCACCATCGCGGTGGTGCTTCAGGCCGCGCCGGACGCCAGCCCGGCGGAACGCAAGGCCGCGCTGGAGCGGCTCGACGACGCGCTCGCCGGTATCTCGGAGATCGAGCTGTCGCGGCGCACCGAGCGCGCGGCGCGCGCCGAGCTGGCGCGAAAGGACGTCGTCGTCGTTCCGCTCACCACGACGACGCCGGCCTCCGAGCTGACCGACGCGGCTAGCGATCTGCGCGACGCGCTGGCGCCGGGCGAGGAGCGCGGCGGCGTGACCCCCTACCTCGCCGGGCAGCCCGCCGTCTACGCGGGGCTGCAGGAACTCTCCAAGCAGGACCTGGAGCGCGCCGAGGTGACCGGGTTTCCGATCGTCGCGCTCATCCTGCTCGCCGTCTTCGGCTCCGCGGCGGCCGCCTCCCTCCCGCTCGCGCTCGGCTTCGGATCGGTGCTCGTGACCGGGGGCATGATCTACCTGATCTCGCAGCACATGGAGATGTCGGTGTTCGTAACCAACATGGCCTCGATGATCGGGATCGGCGTGGCGGTCGACTACTCGCTGTTCATCCTGGCCCGCTTCCGCGAGGAGGTGCGAGGCGGAAAGACCGCCGGCGAGGCGCGCGCGGCGGCGCTCTCGACCTCGGGGCTCGCGGTGGTGTTCTCGGGCATGGCGGTGATCATCTCGCTCGCCGGTCTGTGGATGATCGACAACCAGACGCTGCGCTCGATGTCGCTTGGGGCGATGATCGTCGTCGCGGTCTCGCTGCTCACCGCCACTCTGCTGCTGCCCGCGTTGATCCGGATCCTCGGCTATCGCGTCGAGGCGGGTGGGGTGCCGTGGTCGGTGATCACCTTTGTGCGCGTCCTGTTCAGACGCCGCCGCCGGCCGGGCTCGACTTCCCCCGAGCGTCCGGCGTTCTGGGAGCGCTGGACGGCGCGAGTGATGGCCCGCCCGGTCGTCTCGGTCACCGTCGCGGCCGCGGTGCTGCTCACCCTCGCGATCCCCGTCCTGTCGATGAAGACCGGCAACGCGGCGGTCGAGCAGTTCCCGTCTGACCACGACGTCAGCGTCGGAGCCGACCTTGCCGCCGAGCAAACGGGCGGAGGGGCCAATTCCGTCGAGATCGTCGCCCGCCTCGACTCGGGCACGCTTGACGATCCGGCGAACTCCGCGGCCGTCTCACGCCTCGCCGCCGAGCTTCGCCGCGACCCCGAGGTCGCCGCGCTGGCCCCGCCGACCGCTTCCGAGGACGGGCGCAGCGTGCTGTTCGAAGCGACGCCTCGAAGCTCGAGCGAGTCGGGCGCCGCCATGCGACTCGTCGAGCGGCTGCGAGAGCGCACCGTGCCCGAGTCGCGGCTCGCCGACCGGGCCGAGCTGGCGGTCGGCGGCGAGACGGCGCGGATCGACGACGTGCGAACCCAGATCGACGACTCGATGTGGAAGATCATCGCCTTCGTTCTCGGGCTGTCGTTCGTCGTCCTCGTGCTGATGCTGCGCTCCCTGCTGCTGCCGCTCAAGGCGATCCTCATGAACCTGCTGTCGATCGGCGCTGCCTACGGAGTCCTGGTGATCGTCTTCCAGTGGGGATGGTTCGACGGGGTGGCCGGGTTCGAGAGCCTCGGGGCGATCGACACGCTGAACCCGCCGCTGATCCTCGCCGTCGTCTTCGGCCTGTCGATGGACTACGAGGTCTTCCTGCTGTCGCGCATCCGCGAGCGCTACGAGGAGCACGGCGACAACCGCCGCGCCGTCGCCGAGGGCCTGTCGTCGAGCGCGCGGACGATCTCCTCAGCCGCGCTGATCATGACCGCGGTCTTCTCGGTCTTCGTGCTCACCGGGGTCCCCTCGATCCAGGAGCTGGGGCTCGGCAACGCCGTCGCCGTCGCGCTCGACGCGACGCTCGTCAGGCTGGTCCTGGTGCCGGCGGCGATGCAGCTCATGGGGCGCTGGAACTGGTGGCTGCCCGGCTGGCTCGACCGCGTCTTGCCGGACCTCGGCTTCGAGCGCTCAGCGCGCCCGGCCGCGCCGGCGCAAGCCGCCTAGTGGAGGCCCACTAGAGCAGATCGATATTTGCGTACCGTTAAGCGGCGTCGAGGCGGCGCGGACGGCTGGTGCGAGGGATATTGTGCAGGGCCAGTGAGAACTCGTCCCGCTATACCTCGAGGGTGACCCGAGCGGACGCCGGGACCCGGGGGAGTTCCACCCTCGGGCGACTGGCGGCGATCGGAGCACTGCTCGCGGCTCTGGTCGTCGTCGTGCTGTTGCTGTTCGGCGGCGGAAGCGACCACAGCTACAAGCTGCTTTTCGAGACCGGTGGCCAGCTCGTGCCCGGAAACGAGGTGCTCGTCGCCGGGCAGCCGATCGGCTCCGTCGACAAGGTCGACCTGACCGATGACTGGCAGGCCGACATCGAGATCACCACCGACGAGCCGCTGCACGAGGGCACCGAGGCTGTGGTCCGCTCCACCTCGCTGTCGGGGATCGCGAATCGCTACGTCTCGATCACTCCGGGGCCCGACAGCGCTCCGGCGCTGGCCGACGGCTCGGTGATCGCGGGCGAGAGGACCACCACGCCGGTCGACCTCGACCAGCTCTTCGACGCCCTCGACGAGCCGACGCGCGCCGGCCTGCAGCAGGTCATCCAGGGCTTCGCCACGGTGTACGGCGGGGCGGGCGAGCAGGCCAACGAGTCCTACAAGTACCTCAACCCGGGGTTGTCGAGCACGACGCGGTTGCTGGAGGAGGTCACGCGCGACCAGCAGGCGTTCACCGACTTCCTCGTCGACGGGTCGAAGGTCGTCACCGCGATCGCGTCGCGGCGCAACGACCTTTCGAGCCTGGTGTCGAACGCCAACGCGGCCCTGGGTGCGATCGCGTCCCAGAACGAGGCCTTCGACCGCGCGCTCGTCGCGCTGCCCCCGGCACTGCGCCAGGCAAACACCACGTTCGTCAACCTGCGCGCCACGCTCGACGACCTCGACCCGCTCGTAGAGACCTCGAAGACGGCGACCCGCGACCTGGCGCCGTTCCTGCGCGACCTACGGCCCGTGACACGCGAAGCGGTGCCAGTGTTCCACGACCTGCGGCTGGTCCTGCTGCGCAAGGGTCGCACGAACGACCTCAACGACATCCTCCGCGACCTGCCGAAGCTCCGCAAGCGCGGCTCGACCGCGATCCCCGCGACGATCAACGCGCTCGAGTCCTCGCAGGAGACGGTCGAGTTCGCGCGCCCCTACATCCCGGACCTGCTCGGCTGGCTGACGAAGTTCGGCCAGGTGACCGCCTACTACGACGCCAGCGGCCACTACGCCCGCGTCATGCCCGCCAACTCCGACCTGTTCGCCTACGACGAGAACTCGGACCTCAACCCCACCAACAACACGGGCGCGCTGGAGCCGATTCCGCTGTCGCAGCAGTTCTCGTTCTTCCAGAACACGCCCGGGGCGCTGGGACCGTTCCTGCGCTGCCCCGGCAGCGTCACGCAGCCCAACTCCGGCTGGCCGAATCCTCAGGACCATCCCTTCCTCGACAACGGCAACCTCGGACCTGACGACTGCGATCCGAGCGACGTGCTCCTGGGGTCGCTGCCATGAGGCGCCTCGCGACGATCATCTGCACGCTGGCGGCCGCCGGGGGCCTGCTGATCGCGAGCTCGGCGCCGGGAGACGACGGTGGCCCCTACAAGGTCAGGGCGATCTTCGACAACGGCGGCTTCCTCGTCCCGGGCGAGGACGTGCGCATCGCGGGCGCCAAGGTCGGCAGCGTCTCCGAGGTCGACGTCTCGCGCGAGGACGAGATCGTCAGCCTGGAGGAGGGGGGCAAGGCGATTCCGGGCAAGGCCGTCGTGGTGCTCGACATCGAGGACCCGGCCTTCCAGGACTTCCGCGAGGACGCCTCCTGCATCATCCGCCCGCAGTCGCTGCTCGGCGAGCGTTTCGTCGAGTGCCAGAACACCCAGCCGCGCTCCGCGGCGAGCGAGCCGCCGCCGGAGATCGGCGAGATTCCGGACGGACAGCCGGGAGCGGGCCAGCACCTGCTGCCGCTCGAGAACAACGGCAAGGCGATCGACCTCGACCTCGTCCAGAACATCAACCGCCGGCCCTACGCGGAGCGCTTCCGGCTGATCCTCGACGACCTCGGCGCCGGCCTGGCGGCGCGCGGCGACGAGCTCGCCGACATCATCGAGCGCTCCAACCCCGCGCTGCGCGAGACCGACGAGGTGCTGGCGATCCTCGCGCAGCAGAATCGGGCCCTCGCGCAGCTCGCCCAGGACTCGGACACCGTGCTCGCGCCGCTCGCACGCGAGCGCAGCCACATCGTCGGCTTCATCGAGCACGCGAACGAGGTCAACCAGGCCTCCGCCGAGCGCGCCGGCGACATCGAGGCCGGGCTCGAGCGCTTCCCGGCGACGCTTCGCGAGCTGCGCTCGACGATGACCCAGCTCCAAGCCTTCGCCGATCAGGCGACGCCCGTGTTCTCCGACCTCGGCGCCGCCGCTCCGTCGCTCGTGCGCGCGAGCGAGGCGCTCGGCCCGTTCTCGGCCGCGGCCACGAAGTCGTTGACGACGCTCGGCGACGCCGCCGACGCGGCGGGACCGAAGATCGTCGCGGCCGACCCCTTGATCCAGGACCTGCGGACGCTCGTCAAGCAGACGAGGCCGGCGGCGGCGAGCCTCGCGGAGCTGCTCGGCAGCCTGCGCGAGACCGACGGCTTCGAGCGCATCATGGACCTGGTCTTCTACACCGCCAACGGGCTCAACGGGTTCGACTCGCTGGGCCATTACCTGCGCGCGCTGCTCCTGGTCACCAACTGCGTCGACTACAGGGTCACGCCGCTCAGCGGATGCAGCGCGAACTGGACCAAGACCGAGCCGGCGTCGAAGTTCCAGCCCCCCGAACAGCAGAGCGCGCAGGAGCAGGGCGGCCAGGAGCAGGGGACCGTCGAGGAGAGCCCGACGCCCAGTCCCGGCTTCGAGCTGCCGCTTCCCGACGTCCCGGGCGCCCCCGTGCCGCAGCCCGAGGCGCCGGTGCCCGGAGACGAAGCGGCGCCCCCGACGCTGCCCGACCAGGGCACGGACGACACCGGGACCAGCGAGGAGCCGCAGACCGACGAGCCGCAGGCGAAGGTCAAGGGCTGGCGCACGGCCCGCGCGCTGCTCGACTTCCTGATGGGGAACGGGGCATGAGGGGCCGGACCACCTCGCTCGCATCCAACCCCGTGATGGTCGGCGCGATCACGGTGCTGATCATCGTGCTCGCGGTGTTCCTCGCCTACAACGCGAACCAGGGGCTGCCGTTCGTCCCGACATACAACGTCACGGTCCAGGTCCCGGGCGCCGACGAGCTGGTGCCCGGCAACGAGGTGCGAATCGGCGGGGTGCGGGTCGGCGCGATCCAGAGCATCGAGCCCGTGGCCCACAACGATGGCTCGTCGACGGCGCGCCTCGACCTCAAGCTCGACAGCTCGGCCAAGCCGATTCCGAAGGACTCCACCGTCGCGGTTCGCGCCCAGTCCTCGCTCGGTCTCAAGTACCTCGAGATCGTCAAGGGCGACTCCAGCGAGGGTTACCCGGAGGGCTCCGAGCTGCCGCTCTCGGCGGCTCATCCCGAGCCGGTGGACCTCGACGAGGTCCTCAACACGTTCGACGAGCCGACCCAGGTCGCGATCCAGCGCAACCTCGTCGAGTTCGGAGACGCGCTCGCCGCCCGGGGCCCGGCGCTGAACGCCGCGATCGGCCAGCTCGCTCCCCTGGTGCGCCGGCTCCAGCCGGTGGCGCGAATCCTCAGCGCCCCGAGCACCCGGCTGGCCCGCTTCGTGACAGCGCTTCGCGCCGCCGCCGCCGAGGTCGCTCCCGTCGCCGAGCTTCAGGCGCGCATGTTCGTCTCGCTGGACACGACGTTCGGCGGGCTGGCCAACGTCGCGCGGCCCTTCATCCAGGAGACGATCTCGAAGGCGCCGGTGACCGAGGACACGGCGATCGCGACGCTGCCGACGATCCGGCCCTTCCTCAGCGACAGCGCGGCGCTGTTCGCCGATCTGCGCCCCGGCGTCCGCGCGCTGCGCCAGACGGCGCCGACGATCGCCGACTCGCTGGTCGTCGGGATCCCCGCGCTGCGCGCCTCGCCGGAGCTCAACGCGGAGCTCGATCCGACGGCAGAGGCCCTGCTCGACCTCGCGGACGACGCGGGCGCACGCCGCGGAATCGACCAGCTGACGGAGTTCAACTCGATCCTGGCGCCGACGCTTCAGTTCATCACGCCCGCGCAGTCGGTCTGCAACTACGTGACGCTGCTGGCGCGCAACGTGTCGAGCCTGCTCGGCCTCGGCGACGGGATCGGGACATGGCAGCGCTTCATCGTCTTCGACATCCCGAAGGGCCCCAACAGCGAGGGCAGCCCCGCCTCGGGCCCGGCGAACGGCCCCGACACCCCCAACTACCTGCACGTCAATCCCTACCCGAACACCGCCTCGCCGGGCCAGGAGCGCGAGTGCGAGGCGGGCAACGAGCCCTACCTCGCGGGCCAGCAGGTGATCGGCAACGTGCCCGGCAACCAGGGGACCCAGACCGAGGACCAGCCGGTGGAGAAGAAGAAGAAGGGCAAGGGGAAGGGCAAGGGGGGCTGATGGCCCAAGAGGACTTCCTCTACCGCCGCGGCATGGAGATGCGCTCCCGGGTGATCGTCGGGCTCGTCGCGGTGCTTCTGATCGTGATCGGCGTCTATCTGGCGTTCGCGAAGTCGATCCCGTTCACCGGCCGCGGCTACGAGATCAGCGCCGTGTTCGAGAACCCGTCGACGGTCAAGCCCGACTCGCCGGTTCGGATCGCCGGCGTCAACGTCGGCAAGGTCACGGAGGTCGAGTCCGAGGGCGAGATGGCGCGGGTCACGTTCCAGCTCGACGACGAGGCCCGCCCGATCCACTCCGACGCGGCCGTCCAGGTTCGGCCGCGGCTGTTCCTCGAGGGGAACTTCTTCCTCGACCTCAACCCGGGGAGCCCGAGCGCGCCCGAGCTGCCGAGCGGTTCGACGCTCAAGGAGACGCAGACGTCGGTCGCGGTCCAGCTCGACCAGGTCCTGACGGCGCTCCAGGCGCCGGAGCGAAAGAACCTCCAGGACCTCCTCCAGGGCTTCGGGACAGCACTGACCCACGAGCCGACCGCGGCCGAGGACGCCGACCAGGATCCCGACGTCCAGGGCGAGACCGCGGCCGAGTCGCTCAACGACACGTTCGACTATGGCGGCGAGGCGGGGCGCACCTCGGCGATCGTCAACGAGGCGCTGCTCGGCACCGAGCCGCATGACCTCTCCGACCTGATCGCGGCGGACAGCAAGGTCTTCGGCGCCCTGCTGAGCCGCGAGGAGCAGCTCAAGGACCTGATCACCAACTTCAACGTGACGGTCGGCGCGCTCGCCGACGAGCAGGGCAACCTCTCGGAGACGATCCGGCTGCTCGCGCCGACGCTCGAGACGGCGCAGCCGGCCCTCGCCCACCTGAACGACGCATTCCCGCAGCTGCGCGCGTTCGCGATCGAGGCGCGTCCGGGCGTCGCCGAGCTGCCCGACACGATCGCGGCCGCCGAGCCGTGGCTCGACCAGGCCGGCCCGCTGCTCAGTGGACGCGAGCTTGGCGGTCTCGCGTCGCTGCTGGAGCGCGCGACGCCCAACCTGGCGCTCGCCACCCAGCAGACGACCGGCTTCCTCAACCAGCTCGAGCTGACGAGTCGCTGCGCGTCCGGGATCCTGATCCCGACCGGCAACATCGTGATCGACAACGCGGGCGGCGCCTACCCGTTCACCACCGGCGTGGCGAACTACAAGGAGTTCTTCTACTCCGCCGCTCAGCAGGCAGGTGAGAGCCAGGGATTCGACGGCAATGGCTCCTACGTCCGCTTCCAGGTCGGCGGCGGCCCCGTCAGGGTGAGCGCGGCGCAGCCCGGCGGCGGCTTCCAGAACGACGCCGTGTACGGGAACACGATCGAGCCTCCGCTCGGGACGCGGCCGGCGATGGGGCCGAAGCCGCCGTACAACACCGACGTCCCCTGCTACCAGAACCCGCTGCCCGACATCAACGGGGCCGCCCCGGTCGGCCCCCCGAGCCCGTCCGCGCCATGAGACGCGCGATCACCGAGCACCTGCGGGACTTCGTGGCGATCGTCGCCCTGTTCGTGGTCGGCGTCCTGGCGGTGGTCGTGATCCTCATCCAGCAGGGCGTCACCTTCCCGAGCTGGGCCCCAGGCATCGGCACCGACTCGTTCGAGCTCAAGGGGGAGTTCACGTCCGCGCAGGCTGTCACCCCGGGCCAGGGTCAGTCCGTGAACATCAACGGCGTCAAGATCGGCGAGATCAGCGGTGTCGAGGTCGAGAACGGCCGCGCCATCGTGACCATGTCGGTGCGCAAGGAGTACGCGTCGCTGATCAAGTCCGACGCGACCATGCTGCCCCGCCCGCGCACCGGGCTCAACGACATGGTGATCGAGATCGACCCCGGAACCGGGGACGAGCCGATCGGCGAGGACGCCACGGTGCCGCTCTCCCAGACCCAGGCGCAGGTCCAGCCCGACGAGATCCTGGCGACGCTCGACGCCGATACCCGCGACTACCTCAAGCTGCTCCTCAACGGCGCCGGCGTGGCGCTCGCCGGGGACAACGGCGTCAAGTTCTCACAGGGCCTGCGGCGCTTCGAGCCCTTCGCACGCGACATTGCGCGGATCAACTCGCTGCTGTCCGAGCGGCGGCAGAACGTCGCCCGCGCGATTCACAACTTCCGCCTGGTGAGCGAGGCGCTGGCCGACAACGACCAGCAGCTCGCCCAGTTCGTCGATTCCTCGAATGCCGTGCTGGGCGCGTTCGCCGACCAGGAGTCGGCGATCCGAGCCTCTCTGCAGGAGCTGCCCAGCACGCTGAACGAGACGCTGGGGGCGCTCCAGAGCTCGGACGATCTGGCGCTGGAGCTGACTCCGGCGCTGCGCGCCCTGCGCCCCGCGGCGCGCGCCTTCGGCCCCGCGCAGGAGGAGCTGCAGCCGTTCTTCGAGGACACGACGCCCGTGATCAAGAACCAGATCCGCCCCTTCACGCGCCAGGTCCGCACGCCGGTCAAGCACCTCAAGGCCCTGGCGGGCCCGCTCGGCAAGGCGGCCAAGGGCCTCAAGGGGGGCTTCAAGGACCTCAACGCGCTGCTCAACATGCTGGCCTTCAACCCGCCGGGCGGGTCGGAGGAGGGCTACCTGTTCTGGCTGACGTGGCTCAACCACAACGCGAACTCCGTGTTCCTGGCCCAGGACGCCACCGGCCCGCTGCGCCGCGGAATCATCCTCGAGTCCTGCCAGACAGCGCGGCTCGCCGAGGCTACCGCCGCGCCGCGGCCATTCCTGCTCACCCTGCTGCAGCTGTCGCGGACCCCACCCTCGAGCGAGATCTGCTGATGAGGATCTGATGGAGACTCGCCCGCCGACAATCGTCCAGCTCCTCGTCGCGGTGGCGTTCGCTCTGTCGTGCTTCGCGCTGCTGCTCTTCCTGTGGATCTCCTTCGGAGGGCCCACACCGCTGAAGCCCGAGGGCTACCGGATCGAGGTCCCGTTCGACGAGGCCACCCAGCTCGCGGTCGAGTCCGACGTCCGGATCTCGGGGGTCTCGGTCGGCAAGGTCAAGCAGATCGAGCTCAGCGACAGCGGCAAGGCGGTGGCTACGCTCGAGATCGACGCCAAGTACGCGCCGCTGCCCGACGACACGAAGGCGATCCTGCGCCAGAAGACGCTGCTCGGCGAGACCTACGTCGAGCTGAGCCCCGGTTCGCCGGGCAATCCCGGGGAATCCGACTCGCTCGGCGCCCAGGGGGGGACGGCGGACGTCGCGTCAGACGGGACCGGGTTCATCCCCGAGGAGGGCAGCCTTCCCGAAGCGCAGGTCTCGGAGGCCGTGCAGCTCGACGAGATCTTCCGCACCTTCGACGAGCCGACGCGCGAGGCATTCCAGACCTGGATGCAGGATGCGTCGGTCGCATTCCGCGGCCGCGGCGCCGACCTCAACGCCGCGATCGGCAACCTCGAGCCGTTCGCGACCACGGCCAACGAGGTGCTGCGGATACTGGACTCGCAGCGACTCGCGACGCGCGAGTTCATACGCAACACGGGTGAGGTCTTCGAGGCGCTGAGCGAGCGCCGCGGCCAGCTCCAGGGCCTGATCCGCAACTCGAACACGGTGTTCGCGACCACGGCGGCGCGCAACGAGGATCTCCAGCAGGCGTTCATCGCGCTGCCGACGTTCCTCGATGAGTCGCGCCTCACGCTGACGCGTCTCGAGCAGTTCGCCAACGACACCGACCCCCTCGTCCAGCAGCTGCGACCAGCGGCGCAGGAGCTCAGCCCGACGCTCATCGACCTCGGGAGGCTGGCTCCCGAGCTCAAGGGCTTCTTCCGGGGTCTGCTCCCGGCGGCGCAGCACTCCAAGAGGGGCTTCGAGGCGCTCCAGGACGTCCTCTCCGACCAGCTGCCGGCGGTGCTCACCAAGCTCGACCCGTGGATGCGAAACGTGATCCCGATCCTCCAGGTCGTGTTCGACTACCGCCACGAGGTCACCGCCCTGGTTGCCAACACGGCGGCCGCCACGAACGGCTTCAACCGCGCCGCGGAGGCGGGGAACAACACGATTCGCTACCTGCGCACGACCGCGCCGCTCGGGCCCGAGGCCCTCGCCGCCTACCCGAACCGCCTCAAGGTGAGCCGCACCAACCCCTATGTGGCGCCGCAGGGCTACCTCAACCTGTCGAGCTCGCTGGAGGGCTTCGAGACGCGCCAGTGCACAGCGGGGCTCACGGCGCTGCTCGATCCCAACAGTCCGATGGACCCCGACTTCTACACCCGCTTCTCCGGCACCACCGCCGAGCAGCAGACCCAGGCACAGGACTTCTTCGACCGCCTGAAGCGCTTCGCCTTCGTCGACGAGCTCAACTCCGACAACCTGCCCACACCGCCGTGCAAGCAGCAGGGCGCCTACACCTCGGTGGGAGGGGCGTTCCCCGAGTTCTCGCAGTACCTGCACGTCTACGCCCAGCCCTAGCGCCCGCCTGCCGCCGGTCCCGCGAGCGGATCTATAGAGTCCGGCCCCGAAACAACACGCATTCAGGCGTGTTTGAAGGCAAAACAGGGAGCGCCGGGCGTGGCCAGGGAGGCCGCGCAGAACGCGCTCCGGAAGGAGTGGTTCATGCGCAGGTTCAAGCGCTTGTATTTCGTGGGGGCCCTCGCGCTCGTGTCGGTGCTCGCGTTCGTCGGCGTCAGCTCGGCGCACCACGGCGTCCAGCCCGCGTCGATCACGTTCACGGAGACGGGCAAGACGACCACCAAGGGGGCGGTCGGGACCCTGGACATCAGGCTCGGCCCGGCCATCGACGATCCGGCGACATCGGACCCGGTCCCGCCGAAGCCGACCAACGTGTTCGTCGACCTCAGCCAAGGCGTCACTGTTGACGGGAGCAAGTTCCCGACGTGCACCCAGGCTCAGCTCGAGAACGCCGAGCCCGCTGCCGCGCAGGCGGCCTGCGGCAACACGGCGCCGAAGACCAAGAACGCGCTAATCGCGACCGGTGACGCGAAGGCCCAGGTGGGGACGACCACTCTCGACGCCACCGCACTCGCGTTCAACGGCCCGAGTGGCTCGGTCCTCGTCTACTCCAGGGTCGAGGCACTGTCCCTGACGACGATCGTGCCCTGTCAGCTGGGCGCGGCGCCTGACCAGTCCCTGTACAAGACGCGTTTCTCGTGCGCCGTCCCGCCGCTCGCCGGTGGAGCGGGTGCCCTGACCGTCTTCAACCTGAAGTTCGATCGGGTCGAGAAGAAGGTCGTCAAGAAGCACGGCAAGAAGAAGAAGAAGTTCTACAGCATCGTCTTCGGCAAGTGCCCGTCGAGCGGTCAGTACAACTTCCAGGTGACCTGGGAGTACTCGGATCACGAGACCGAGTCGCGCCAGATCACCCAGGCCTGCTAACCCAGCACGGCTGAGGGCCGAAAGGCCTTGGAATTAGAGAGGGGCGGCCTTCGGGCCGCCCCTCTTCTTGCTGCGACGCCGCGGGCCGGATGCTGAAATGATCCGCCGGGCGAACGGACGTGGAGTCAGCTGATCGGACATACGCCGCGCGGTGGCGCGCTCCCCGGGCGCTCGCCGCGGTCGCGGTCGCCGCGGCGGCCTGGCTGCTGCCCGCCGGCGACGCCTTCGCCGTGCCCGAGCCGGTCGCCGGGGGCTCGACGACGCTGACGCTCGAGCTGCCCAAGAAGGTCAAGGCCACGCCGCTGAGCCCGGCGACCGCCTCCGGCGACACGTTCACGCTGACGAACACCGGCGGCACGACCGACATCTCGAAGGGGACGGCCGCCGTCGACGTCAGCGGCGGCATCCGCCTCAAGGGCAAGAGGGGGAAGGTCGCGTTGACGGAGATCCAGGTCGCGTTCGGGCCGAGCGGCCAGATCAAGGCGAGGATCAAGAACAAGACCGTCGGGCTGGCTCTCGTGGGAGGCACCATCCAGGCGACCTCGTCGGGCGCCTCCGCTCCCCAGACCGCCGCGACCCTCACCGACGACGGCGCGAAGGCGCTCAACAGGGCGTTCGCCAAGAAGAAGAAGGGCAAGAAGAAGGGCAAGGCAGCGGCGAGCGGCTCGCGCGCGAAGCCGTTTCACGAGGGCAACCCGCTCGGCACCGCCTCCACGACCCTGAGCCTCAACACGGTCGAGGTCCGAGCCGAGGGTCAAGTCGCGCTCGAGCCCGACCCAGGCGCCGGCCTCACGTTCCTCGGCAAGGGCGTGAATTTCCTGACCGGCGGGATCTCGGCCGTCGCGCCGGCGACCGCGCCATCGATCGCGGAGTTCGACTTCCCGGTGACCGGCGGACGCGTGATTCCCGACCTCTCCGGCGGGCAGATCCGCAGCGCCGGGGGGCTGCTCATCACCAAGAACCAGAACACCCTGAACGCCGGCTGCGACGGCACCCACCCGATCGGAATCTTCATCAAGCAGACCGATCTGATCGTCGATCTCGATCGCAAGGCCCTTCTCGCCACCCTCGACTCCAGCGGCGGGTTCATCGGCATGGGGGCGGTCACGGCGGACCTCGACATGTCCAACGCCACCAAGAGCGTCAACCCAAATGGCTCCGCCACGATCGAGGGGATGCAGGTCAAGATCACGGCGATCTCCGCGAGCACCCTGAACTCGATCTTCGGGTCCGCATCCCAGGGCTGCGGATCGGACTTCGCCGAAGGCGACTCGCTGGGCCAGCTCAGCGTAAGCACAACGGTGGGCTAGGCCCAGTGGGCTTTTTGGACTTCTTCGCGCGCCGCAGCCAGCGCGAGCGCGCCATCCCCGGGGCCGACCCGAGCGACGCCGGGACGATGTCCGTCGGGTCGCCGTCCCAGCAGGCCGGCTCCGGGCAGACCGGCTCGGGCGGGGCGTTCGTCACTCAGTCGTCGCCGACGATCGACGCTCGCGACGCCTTCGGGCTGCGCGACGACATGCTCGAGATCCTCAAGCGCCACGGGATCGATCCGATGAAGGGTCAGTCGATGGCGGTCGACGCCTCGAGCTTCCCTGGGCTCGCGGAGGAGATCCAGGGCACGCTCGCCGGCCATGGCATCCAGATCCCGGCCGTCAACTGGTCGCCGCAGGGGACGCCCGGGATCATGCAGCTCTCCAAGCCCCCCGATGGCGCCGACGCCGACGACCGCCTGCGCAAGCTCGAGCAGCTGCGCGACTCGGGTCTGATCACGCCCGAGGAGTTCTCCCAGCAGCGCTCGCGCATCCTCGGCGAGCTGTAGCCGGCGCGTTTTGGCGGCCGCGCCGCTCCGTGCGTCGCCTAGCGCGGGAAGATCCGCTGCATGCGCCAGAGCTGGCGCAGTGAGCCGTGCGGGCGGATCTTGCGGGCGAGAATCGCGCGCCGCGGGTCCCCGCCGTGGGTGGTCACGTGGATCCAGTCGGCCCAGCTCGACTCCAGCGTCACGTCGGGGTCGGGCGTCTCGCCCTGCTCAGCGCGAGTCGATCCGTTTTCGATCCGCAAGTACCACGACGGGGCGTCGCTGAACCGCCACTGGATCGTCACCGGGCGTCCGTTGACGGCCGAGTGGTCGACGGTGCGCTCCACGGTGTCGAAGTACAGCCGCTGGATCTCGGGCGACGAATCCGGGTGGCCGTTCGGCTCGCCGAGAATGCCGGCCTCCATCAGCTTGACGACCCTGGCGGTGCGCTCCTCGGGGGAAAGCGACCAGTCGAGCGGGAAGACGTCGCTCGGCATCTCCTCCATCGGGTAGCCGGTCTGGCGCCACTTGGCCTGGACCGACTTGAAGCCCCAGGTGTAGATGTCCTCGAGCGTGAAGCCGTACTCCTCGGTGTAGCGGCGGTCCCAGCCCGGGGGCACGAACACGCCCGACGTGAAGGGCATGACCTCGCGCAGCAGCTCGACGACCGCCGCCTTGCATTCCTCCGACTCCGCGAACAGCTCCGAGAGCACCTTGACGCCGAAGCCGATGTGCCGCTGCTCGTCGCGCGAGACGTTCTTCATCCCCGCCGAGAACCCGGGCATCGTCCCCTCCTTGACGAAGAAGTCCTCGATGAAGTGCTGGCCGGGCTGGGCGAGCGTCGCCTCGACGACCAGGTGGTAGAGCGCGATTGCCTGCGCGAACTTGGGGAGTGAGCGATCGCGCCGCAGCTCATCGGCCATCCGGTCGAGGCGGCCGAAGACCTGCCGGTAGCTCCAGTTGAGCTGCGGCTCGGTGTAGGCGAGACCTGCCGCGATCCCGTCGCCGGAGCCGATCACCTCGCTGAAGAAGCGCGAGAAGAAGACCGCGTGCCGGGCCTCGTCGACCTGCTGCGACGCGAGGAAGTACTTCTGCTCCTCGAGCGGGGCGGCGTCGATGTAGGGGGAGAGGTTGTCGGTCACCGAATCCTCGCCGTAGAAGAACATCGAGTACGTCCACAGCGCGCTGCGGCGCTGGATGTCACTCAGGCCCTCCCAACCCTTGCGGTCCTGCGCGAAGTCGATCTCGGTGGCGCGCCAGTTGCCGTCCTCCCAGCGCCGATACAGGTCCGCGTAGGTGATCGACTCGAGCCCCGATGCCCGTGCCTTGTGCTGTGCCGTCGCGCTCATCGCTGCAACCTCCTGCGTGCGGCCCGCGCCGGGGCCGTCGCTACGCCTCACCAAGCCGCCGCGGCGCGGCGGCGGGACCCAGCTTACGGAAGCGCTGGCCAACTAGCCAGGGCTGTGTGATCTACATCACGCAAGGCTTAAGGCTAGCTCCGAGGTCCGAGCTACCGATAGCTCGCCGGTGTCCGCGCGGGTCCCTACGACTCCGTCTCGAGCCCGCAGGGGCAGCTGATCACCGAGACGAGGTTGACCTCGGTGGAGCCCCCGCCGATGACGTGGCCCAGGAGGTCGACGCTCGAGCCGGGCGACGCGGCGCTGCCGAGCCCGAACGCCTCAACCTTCGTGGAGGCGGCGATGATCGAAGCCAGGCGGTCCGCCTCCTCGCCGCCGACTCCGGCCTCGAGCGAGATCCCCGCCGGGTCGACGGTCGACCTCGTCGAGCCGACCTGAGCGACGATCAGCGTGTTGTCGCCGCCGGCGGCGCCGCTGACGTCCAGGTCGGCGAGCGACGTCGGCGCGGCGCTGACGAGGACCGGCGAGGTCTCCAGCACGGCGCCGTTGAGCGCCGCGGGCAGGGGCCCCGAGCCGTTCTGGGGCTCGCTCGCATACTCGACCCCGTCGAGCGCGACCAGCGAGCGCGCCGCGATCGGCACCGCCCCCGCCGTCGACCGCCCTTGAAGCTCGACGTCGTGCTCTCCGGGCTGGAGCTCGCAGCCGCAGGCGATGACGATCGAGTCTCCGCCTGCCGTCTGGCGGGCCTCGGCGTCGCGCTCCTCCTTGCCGTCGACCACGATCCTGATCTCGGGGGGCGACGCCGGTCTGGCCAGCTCGATCTGGCCGGCGATCAGCGTGCGGCCCTCTCCCGTCGTCTCAACCGTCAGCGCGAGGACGTTGTCGAAGCCGCCGCTCTCGTCGAGCGGTACCGTCGGCCCGGCGAGCTCGCCGATCGGCTCGACGTCTCCAGGCGTGGTCCCGGGCGGCTCGTCCTCGTCCGACCCGCAGGCTGCGAAGCCAATCGAGCTCGCGCAGGCGAGCAGCAGCGCTGCGAGCCCCCTGATCCACCCCGGACGTGGTCTCATTGCGACCACAACCCTACATTCGACGCACCCGCCCGCGCTAGTCGGACACTAGTCCAGCTTCGGACTGCTCCACGCCTGGTCGATTCGGGCGGCCAGCTCATCGGCGAGGCCCTCGATCGGCACCCTCGTCTGGGCGAGTGAATCTCGGTCCCGCAGGGTGACCGTGTCGTCCTCCGCGGTCTGACCGTCCACGGTGACGCCCCACGGCGTCCCGATCTCGTCCTGGCGTCGGTAGCGGCGCCCGATCGAGCCGCCCTCGTCGTACTCGGCCGCGATCCGTGTCCTGAGCTGCTCGTAGACCTCCCGGGCTCGCTCGGGCATGCTCTCGCGGGAGACCAGGGGGAGGACCGCGACCTTGACGGGCGCCAGTCGGGGGTGAAGGCGAAGCACCGTGCGCTTGCGGCCCTCCACCTCCTCGGTGTCGTAGGCGTCGACGATGAACGCGAGCGCGGCGCGGTCGGCGCCCGCCGCGGGCTCGATCACGTGGGGGACGTAGCCCTCGCCCGATTGCTGGTCGAAGTACTCGAGCTTCTCGCCCGAGAACTTGGCGTGCTGGCGCAGGTCGAAGTCCCCCCTGTTGGCGATGCCCTCGAGCTCCGACCAGCCGATCGGGAACAGGTACTCGATGTCGGAGGTCGCCGACGAGTAGTGCGACAGCTCCTCGGGCGGGTGCCGGCGCAGCCGCAGGTGGTCGGGGCGGATTCCGAGCTCGACATACCAACGCATCCGCTCCTCGAGCCAGTAGTCAAACCACCGCTCGGCCTCGTCCGGCGGGACGAAGAACTCCATCTCCATCTGCTCGAACTCGCGCGTGCGGAAGATGAAGTTTCCGGGCGTGATCTCGTTGCGAAACGACTTGCCGACCTGGGCGATCCCGAACGGCGGCTTGCGGCGCGAGAACTGCAGCACGTTCTTGAAGTTGACGAAGATTCCCTGCGCGGTCTCGGGTCGCAGGTAGACGGTCGAGGCGTCGTCGCGCACCGGCCCCATGTGGGTCTCGAACATGAGGTTGAACTGGCGCGGGTCGGTCAGGTCGCAGTCGTCGGTCTCGCCCGGATGCTTGGACGGCTTGCGGCCGCACTGCGCGTCCTCCAGCTTGTCGGCGCGGAAGCGCAGCTTGCAGGTGCGGCAGTCGACGAGCGGGTCGGTGAAGCCCTCGAGGTGGCCCGACGCCTCCCAGGTCCGGGGGTGCTGGAGGATCGCCGAGTCGAGCGCCACGATGTCGTCGCGCTCGGTGAGCATCGCCCGCCACCACTCGGCCTTGACGTTGTTCTTGAGCAGAACCCCGTAGTGGCCGTAGTCGTAGGTCGAGCCGAGCCCGCCGTAGATCTCGGACGACTGGAAGATGAAGCCGCGTCGCTTGCACAGCGCGACGACCTCGTCGAGGGTGACGTCGTCGGCAGGCTCGGCGCGCTCGTCGGCGGCGCTTTGCGTCTCCATGCCCGCGAGCCTACTTACAGGCTCGGCCCCACGGGGCGGTCCCAGGCCCCTGCGATACTGCCGCGAATGCCGATTTACGAGTACAGGTGTCTCAACGGGCACGACTTCGAGGTCTTCCAGAGGATGTCGGAGGACCCGGTGTCACGGTGCTCGGAATGCGGCGCTCCCGTCGAGCGCGTGTTCCACCCCATTGCCGTGCACTTCAAGGGGTCGGGCTTCTACACGACCGACTACAAGGCGAAGTCGAAGTCCCGTCCCGGCTCGGACGGCGCGTCGGGCGAGTCCGAATCCGGCAAGGGCGAGTCCGGCAAGTCGGACTCCCGGAAAGGTTCGGACTCGAGCTCGGGCGGCGACAAGGCCAAGGCCGCGTCGAGCGGCGAATAGCCCCCCGACGTCTAGGGGGAGCAGGCGGGAGAGCGCGGGGGATCGGACCCGAGGAACTCCTCGACCGCCTGCTGGCACTCCTCCTGGGGGATGATCAGGCTGCCCAGCGGTCCCGACCCCGACGGCTCGAGCAGCTCCGGGCCGCTGTCGCCGCCGACCGCGGCCGCGAGCACGAGCTGCGGCATCGTCAACGCCCCCATGTCGCTGATGATCGCCTTCGGCGCCGTCCAGCCGATGATCGGCCCTTTGATGAAGTTGTAGGGCAGCCTCAGCGGGCTGGTCAGGCGGCCCTTTATCCCCGACAGGACCTCCTGCTGGGCGGCGGCGCGATCGAGGTCGTCGTAGTTGTCGAATGCGTCCGAGTCCCCCTTCTCGGGGCAGGTGTTGATGCGCGTGCGGGCGAAGATCAGCGCGTCTTCTCCGTCGAGCGTCTCCTCGCCGGGCCCGAAGTGCTTGGTGAAGCCGCCGTTGGCCTCGCCACCGGAGATCTCCGAGCACAGCTTGTCGGGGATGTCCACCTCGACTCCTCCGATCGCGTCGATGAAGTTCTTGAAGCCCTCGAAATCCACAAGCACGACGTGGTCGATGTCGATGCCGAGGAAGTTCTCGACCGTCTGAACCATCAGCGTCGTGTTGCCCTGCTCGGCATCGTCGTCGGTGTCGTCGAGCGCGTAGGCGGCGTTGATCTTCTGTGGCTCGTGGCCGGGGATCGCGGCGAAGCTGTCGCGCGGGATCGACAGCTTGTGGAACGTCCCGGCGCCGATTCGCAGCAACATGATCGTGTCGGCCCGCGACGGGGCATTGGGGTCGAAGGTCGGCTCGGCCGTGGCCTCGTCGCGGCGGTCGGACCCCAGCAGCAGGATCGTTTGCGGGCTCGCGAGCAGGAAGGGGTTGCCGCCGAGCTTTTCGGTCGAGCCGTCCGCGAGCTTGAAGCGCTGGATCTGGGCCGAGATACCGAACGCCACGAAGCTGAGCAGCAGCCAGACGCCGAGCGGGATCACGATCCAGCGCAGCCAGCGCCACCGGCCCGCCGAAGGAGTCCTGCGCCGTGGCGTGCCGCCGGGCCGCAGGCGATTGCGCAGGCTGTCGAGGTCGGTCGAGCGCAGCCTGCTCAGCAGACCGGGCCGCGACCGGTAGACCCTGTAGTCGGGGCGCCCGCCGGACTGGCCGGGGCGCCCCTGGTCGTCGCCGGGCGTCATGAGGCGGTATCAATACTGGCGGATGGCCGGGCCGCGCGATCTTTTGTCCCTTTGAGCGTCGTCGAGACGATCGGCGTCGATCTCGGTGGGACGAAGATGCTGGTCGGGGTCGTCGACTCCGAGCGGCACGTACTTCACGAGAGCACGGACACCTCGCTGGGCCTGAGCGCCGACGAGCTTCTCGACGACCTGCTCGACGAGCTCGAGCGGGCTCGCGCGGCGCGCCCCGCCGTCGCCGCGGCTGGCCTCGGGATCCCGTGCACGATCGACCGCGAGCGCGGGCTCGCGATCACCGCCGTCAACCTGCCGCTCGTCGACATCCCGATTCGAGACCTGATGACCGAGCGCCTCGGGCTGCCCGTTTTCGTCGACAACGACGCCAACGCGGCGATGATCGCCGAGCATCGCTTCGGCGCCGCGCAGGGCGCCAGCAACGCCGTGATGATCACCGTCGGCACGGGGATCGGAGGGGGGCTGATCCTCGGCGGCGAGGTCTACCGTGGCTCCACCGGGGCCGGCGCCGAGCTCGGCCACGTCGTCGTGGACCTCGACGGGCCGCGATGCCAGGGCAATTGCCCCAACCACGGCTGCATCGAGGCGGTCGCCTCCGGCACCGCGCTCGCCCGCGAGGGCCATGCCGCAGCCGAGCGCTCCCCGGACTCGGCGCTCGGGCAGGCGCTCGCGCGGGGAGGCGCGATGACCGGGAGGGTGGTCACCGACGCGGCACTGGCCGGAGACGAGACGGCGCGCGACGTCGTGGCCCTGGTCGGGACGCGGCTCGGGGTCGCGTTCTCGAGCTACGCCAACATCTTCGAGCCCGACGTGATCGTCGTCGGCGGCGGAGTGATGGCCGCCGGTGACCTGCTGCTCGAGCCGGCGCGCGAGGAGCTGCGCGCTCGCGCGCTGCCGCCGATGAACCGCACGCCCGTGGTCGCGGCGCAGCTCGGCGGCCAGGCCGGGATGATCGGGGCCGCGGTGATGGCGATGTGGGAGCTGGAGCAGGCACGTTGAGACCGCGCGTATCGGGGGTGGAGCGATGCCGGGCAAGCTGATCGTCTGTCCGACGCCGATCGGCAACCTCGAGGACCTCACGCCGCGGGTCCGGCGGGCGCTCGAGGAGGCCGACCTCGTGGCCTGCGAGGACACGCGGCGCGCGGGCCGGCTCTACGAACGGCTCGAGATCCGCCCGCCGCGGCTCGTCTCCAACCACGATGCCAACGAGGCCGAGCGCGCCCCGCAGCTCGCCAAGCAGATCGAGCGCGGGGCAAAGGTGGCGCTGATCAGCGACGCGGGGATGCCGGGCATCTCCGATCCGGGCTACCGGCTGATCCGGACCTGCATCGACCGCGACCTCGAGGTCGAGGTCCTCCCGGGGCCGTCGTCGATCCCCGTCGCCGTCGTCGCGTCGGGTGTGCCTGCCGAGAAATGGCGCTTCGAGGGCTTCCTGCCGCGGCGCGCGGGCGAGCTGGAGCGCGTCCTGCGCTCCGCTGAGACGGTCGTCGCCTTCGAGTCTCCGCGCCGCCTGCCGGAGTCGCTCGCGGCCCTCGCCGCCCTCGCGCCGGATCGGCCGGCCGCCGTCTGCCGTGAGCTTTCGAAGCTCCACGAGGAGATCGCGCGCGGCACCCTCGCCGAGCTGGCGCGCCGCTTCCGAGGCGAGCAGCGCGGCGAGATCATCGTCGTCATCGGGCCGGCCCGCACCCGCGGCGGGGCAAGCGGCCCGGACCTCACCATCGCGGTGGACGCGCTGCGGCGGCTCGTCCAGGCCGGGGCGCGGCCGCGCGCCGCGGCGGGAGTGGTGGCGACGCTCACCGGGACGCGCCCCAACGACCTCTACCGCGCCCTTACCGGCAGGGAGCCTCGCGAGTAGGGCACGGGGGTGGGGTTTGACCCAGGATCGCCGGAGCAATAGGTTTCCGCGTCGATGCGCTGGTTGGTCGCCCCCTTGACGCTGCTCGCGCTCGCCGGCGCGATGGGGTGCGGTGAGGAGAAGACGGTCCCGGACGGGCAGATCGTGCAGGCGCTCAAGCTCGAGCCCGACTCCGACAACCCGGTCTATGCGATCGGCGGCGATGCCTTCTGCGAGGTCGACCAGGACCTGCTCAACAACGAGACCGAGGTCGGTGAGGCGAAGTCCGAGCCCCGCCTCGAAGGGCTGGTGATCACCGACCAGGACCAGAGCGTCGGGGTCCAGGCCGTGCCCCCGTTCGATCCCTCCTGCGAGCGCAGCGCGCGCAAGGCGCTCGACAATCTCGGCGACGAGTAGGCCGCCAGGCCGTCGCCAGACGCCGGGCACCGGCGTAAGGTTTGGGCATGCCCAAGCGGGAGCCACGCCTCGTCTCGCTCGGCTATGGGAAGTTCGTCCGCGCGGATCGCGTCTACGCGCTGGTCCCGCTGCCGCCCGAGGAGCGCGGCGAGGGACGCCGCACCTGGGTCCATGTCGACGGCCTGTCGGAGCCGATCGTCGCGTCGCGCTCGGAGCGCGCCGTCCTCGCCGACGTCGAGCAGGCGCTCCAGGAGGCGGCCGGAGTCCCCCGTAGGCGCCGTACGGCGAAGGGCCAAGAGAGCTTGATGTAGACGGCGGGCGGGCCGCGCGCGGGCCCCCCAATATGCTCACGCGCCCGTGGCCTACTACGTCACGACCCCGATCTACTACGTCAACGCGCAGCCGCACCTCGGCCACGCGTACTCGACGATCGCGGCCGACATCCTCGCCCGCCACATGCGCCAGCGCGGCGAGGACGTCTTCTTTTTGACCGGCACCGACGAGCACGGCGAGCCGGTCGAGCTGGCGGCCGAGAAGGAGGGGGTCTCGCCCCAGGAGCTGGCGGACCGAAACGCGCCGCACTTCCAGGAGATGGCGCGACGGATCGAGGCCTCCAACGACTTCTTCATCCGCACATCAGACCCGCGCCACGAGGCGAAGGTCGCCGAGGTCATGCAGCGCGTCCACGACAACGGGCACGTCTACGAGGGGGTCTACGAGGGCTGGTACTGCCCGCGCTGCGCCGACTTCAAGACCGAGCGCGAGCTGGGGCCCGGCCATACCTGCCCGATCCACGAGATCCCGCTCGAGCGCGAGCGCGAGGAGAACTGGTTCTTCCGGCTCTCGGCTTTCGAGGACGACCTGCGGCGCCTCTACGCCGAGCGCCCCGACTTCGTGGTGCCCGACTTTCGCCGCAACGAGGCCGTGTCGTTCATCGAGCAGGGGCTCGAGGACGTCTCGCTGTCGCGCCCCAAGCTGAAGTGGGGGATGAAGCTGCCGTGGGACCAGACCCAGCGCATGTACGTGTGGTTCGACGCGCTGCTCAACTACGTCACGGCGCTGACGTTCGCGCGTGAGGGCGAGGACCTGACGGAGCGATTCTGGCCCGCCGCCTTTCACGTCCTCGCCAAGGACATCCTCAAGTTCCACGCCGTGATCTGGCCCGCGCTGTTGATGGCGGCGGGGCTCGACCCACCGCGCGGGATGGTCATCCACGGCTACCTGCTGATGGGCGAGAAGAAGATGTCGAAGTCGCTCGGCGACGTGATCGACCCGTTCGACGTGATCGAGCGCTTCGGCGCCGACGCGTTGCGCTTCTACTGCTTTCGCGAGGTCTCGTTCGGACAGGACGGCTCGGTCTCGGCGCCGGGCTTCGAGGTCCGCTACGAAACCGAGCTCGCCAACGACTACGGCAACCTCGCGAGCCGCATCCTGGCGATGATCGACCGCTTCCGCGCCGGCGTCGTGCCCGACGCGGGGCCCGACCCCGAGCTGGCGCGCGGCGAGGACGGGCTCGAGGGCACGGCCGACCGGGTCCGCGAGCTTCTCGACCACGCCGAGCTGACCGAGGCCCTGGAGGAGATCTGGCGCTGTGTGCGGCGGCTCAACCGCTACGTCGAGGAGACGCGCCCCTGGGACCTCGCCAAGGACGAGGGCGCATCCCAGCGCCTCGACGAGGTCCTCTACAGCCTCGCCGAGGGGCTGCGGGTCACCACCCTGCTGCTCTACCCCTACACCCCGGCCACCGCGCAGCGCCTGCTGCCGGCGCTCGGGGAGCAGGGCCTCGAGCTGGCCAAGTTCGGGTCGCGCCGCGGCGGCCAGCGAATCGAGAAGCTGCCGCCGCTCTTCCCGAAGATCGAGACGTGAGGGGACTGCGTCGCAACCGCGTCCCAGAGCGGCCGCGCCGGCTCGCGGTCCTGCTCGGCGCCGGCCGGATCGCGTTCGGCGCGGCGATGCTCGTCGCGCCGGGGCCGTTTCTCGTCGCGGCGCGCACGCCCCGCGACCAGATCAGCGGCTCCGCCAAGCTTTTGACCCGGACGACAGGCATTCGCGACGTGCTGCTCGGAGTCCATCTCCTGCGCCAGCTCGACGACCGCGAGGCGCTGCGCACCGCGGCCCTGCTCAACGCGGCCGCCGACGCCGGTGACTGCGTCTCGCTCGCCGCCTCGACGCGCTGGCCCGGCTTCTTCGTCGCCGGCGCAAGCGGCGTTCCGGTCGCGGCATCGGCGTCGGCGAGCTTCTACCTGCTCGCCCGGTCGCTGGACTGAGACGCCGCGTAGGCTCCCCGCGTGCGCTACTTGCTCCGCACGGTGATCGGGCTCGGGCTGATGGTCGCGTCGTTCGTCGCGATCTCCTACGCCGTCTACCAGCTGCTTCAGATCGGGACGTGCGCGAGCGGCGGGCCCTACGTCCCGGCGCGCCAGTGCCCGGCGGGGACCGAGCGCCTCGGGTTCGCGATCCCGATCGCCGTCTTCGCGATTCTGATCGGCGCCGCGATCTACGGGGGGCGCGGCCAGGCGCCGGGATCCGATCGCCCGCCGCGGCCCGGGCTCACGATCGTGCTGATCTGGTGCGGGATCTTCTTCGGGATCGCGTTCGCCTGCTTCTGGGGAATCTGGGGGCCGGATGCCAATCCCGGTCCGGGCGGAAAGCTGGGCGGGCTGATCGTCGGCTTCCTGTTCGTCCCGATGGGGATCGGCGGCGCGCTGATGTTCTGGCGCATGGGCCCCAGCAGCTTCGGAGGCATGCAGGCGATGGGCATCGGTGGGGTCGGCGACGTGGTGAGGATGACCCGCGCCGCCGGCTCGGGCGACTACGCCAAGCTCGCCGAGATGACGGGGACCGGCGTCTTTTCGCAACCCGGCGGCGGCGACGTCACCGCGGAGCTCGAGCGCCTCAATGCGCTTCGCAAGGAGGGGGCGATCAGCGAGCAGGAGTTCCAGCAGCTCAAGCGCCGCGCCCTGGACAGCATCTGATCCTGATGAGCCCCGTCGCCCCGATCGCCACCCTGCTCGCCGTCGCGGCGGGCGTGTGGGGCGGGTTCTGGGTGATGGACACGGTCACGCCGGACCTGCCCGAGAGCGACACCGAGCCGGGAGTCGAGGCCGCTGCCGACATCGAGGGTGGCGATCCCGACTCGCTGCTGCGCACCGGACCGTTCGCGATCGCGCTCGCGCAGCTCTCCGACCAGATCGCGGCCGGCGACGTGATCGTCTCGCTGCGGCTCGAGCCCGGCACCCTCGACGCCAAGAGCGGCAGCGGTGGGCTCGACCTCGAGCCCGACGAGATCCCGCCCAACGCGCCCGAGCGGATCGCCGGTGAGATCACGCAGCAGCGGCCGATGGTCTCGCTCGACAGCGTGATGTTCATGCAGCTCCGGCCAGGCCCGGGCGGTCCGCAGTGGCGCGTCCAGCTCGACTCGGACGTCGACCCGCCGCGCACGTACACGGCGCCGCTCGACGGCTCCTCGGCGATGCCCGGAGCCTGAGCATCCGGGAGCGATGAGCGAGGCGGATCTCTGGCTCGGGGTGCTGTGGCTGCATCTCGTCGCAATGGCGTTCTTCGTCGGTGGACAGCTCGTGGTCGGGCTCGCGGTCGTCCCGGTGGAGCGCTCGGCGCCCGACCGCACGCGGCTGATCGCGATTGCGAGGCGCTTCGGCTATGGCTCACTGGTCGCGCTCGCCGTGCTGCTGGCAACCGGCACGGCGCTCGCGTCACACCACCACCTGTGGGGCGATTCGACGCTTCACCTCAAACTCGGAGCGGTCGGCCTCGCGATCGTGCTGACGCTGCTTCACCTGCGGTTTCCGCGCGCCCACGCGCTGCAGGCCGCGATCCTGGCCGTCTCGCTGGCGATCGTCTGGCTCGGGCTCGACCTGTCGCGCTGAGCGCACGGATCGGGTACCTAGACTGCCCCGCGTGGTCGACACGCACGCCCACCTCTCGGTGTGCGAGCCCGACGATGCGGAGCTCGTAGCCGCGGCGCGCGACGCGGGCGTGCGGCGGATCCTCACCGTCGGCATGGAGGAGGACTCGAACGCCGCGGCGATCGCCGCGGCCGAGGCGCATGACGAGGTGCTCGCCTGCGTAGGCCGGCATCCCAACTCCGCCGCGGGGTTTGACGACGACGCCGCCGAGCGGATCGCGCAGCTGGCCGACCATCCGAGGGTCGCGGCAATCGGCGAGACCGGACTCGACTACTACCGCGACCGCGCGCCGCGCGACGACCAGCGCCGCGCGTTCGAAGCCCAGATCGAGACCGCGCGCCGCGCCAAGAGGCCGGTCGTGATCCACATGCGCGAGTCCGTCGACGACACGTTCGAGGTCCTGCGAGCGGCCGCCGACGGCGTCACGGTGATCCTGCACTGCTTCTCGGCGCCGGCGGAGCGGGTTGACGAGGCGGCCGAGCGCGGCTGGTACTGCTCGTTCGCGGGCAACCTCACGTATCCGAAGGCCGAGGGCCTGCGCGAGGCGGCGCGGCTCGTCCCGGACGAGCTGCTGCTCGTCGAGACCGACTCGCCGTTCCTGGCGCCGCAGCCCTATCGGGGAAAGCCCAACCAGCCCGCCAACGTCGTCGCCACCGCCGAGGGGCTCGCCGAGCTGCGCGGGCTCGACTACGCGGAGCTCGAGGAGCTCGTCGAGCGCAACGCGGCGCGGGCGTTCGGCTGGTGAGGGCCGTCGAGCCCCCGCGGGTTCGCCTGTGGCGCCGAAGGGTTCGTTGCGGTACGGGGCGCGCATGTGGAGGGCGCCACCCGCGTTCCTAGACTGGTGGCGTGGCGAGGCCGCGGACAGCGGGACGCAGGCAGCGCGGTTCTCGGCGCCGGCGCCCGCGCCGCCTCGGCCAGAACTTCCTCGCCGATCCCAACCTGCTCGAGGCGATCGTTCGCGAGTCGCACGTCGGGCCCGACGACATCGTGCTCGAGATCGGGGGCGGGGAGGGGGCGCTGACCGGGTGGCTCGCCCCGCGGGTCGCGCGCCTCCACGTCGTCGAGCTCGACGAGCGGATGCGGGCCGAGCTCGAGGCGCTGGCGCGCGAGCATCCGAACATCAGCCTGACGTGGGGCGACGCGATGCGCCTCGACCTCGCGGCGCTCGATCCGGCGCCCCGCAAGCTCGTCTCGAACCTGCCCTACTCGATCGCGACGCCGCTCATCCTGCGCACGATCGAGGAGCTCGCGTCGATCCAGGAGTGGACCCTGCTGGTGCAGCGAGAGATCGCCGATCGCCTCCGCGCCGCGCCGGGAAGCCGCGTCTACGGCGCGCCGAGCGTGCTCGTCCAGCTCGCCTGCGAGGTCGAGTTGCTGCGCACGGTGGACCGGGCGGTGTTCACCCCGCGGCCGCGCGTCGACTCGGCGCTGCTGCGCCTGCGGCGCACCGGGCCGGCGGCGGGCGGCCGGTTGCGCGACCTCGTGCGGCAGGCGTTCGCGCACCGGCGCAAGTCTCTGGCTCGCTCGCTCGATCTCGGGACGGGATGGGGCGGCCGCGACGTCGCGCGGGCCGCGTTGGGTGAGGCCGGGCTCCCCGAGGACGCGCGCGCCGAGGCGTTGTCCCCCGACGACTTCGTGCGGCTCGACGCGGCGCTCGCCGAGGCGGGCCCGGCCGCCGGCGAGGAGGACCGGGGCGGGTGATCCTGCGCGCGCCCGCGAAGCTCAACCTGTGCCTGCTGCTCGGGCCGCGCCGCGACGACGGCCTGCACGAGATCTGCTCGCTGTTCGAGGCGCTCAGCCTCTCCGACCGGATCGTGGTCAGTGAGGCCGAGGCTGACGAGGTGGTCTGTCCGGGCGTCGAGGACACGAACCTGGCGGCGATCGCGCTGGCCGCGCTGCGCGGGCGGGGGTGGGAGCGCCCGCCGCTTCGGATCGAGATCGAGAAGCGGGTCCCGGTCGCGGCGGGCCTGGGCGGCGGCAGCGCCGACGCCGCCGCTGTGCTGCGGCTCGCCGCCGATGAGGTCGACGGACTGGAGGAGCTCGCTGCCGAGCTCGGCGCCGACGTTCCCTCCCAGCTCGATCCCGGACTCGCGCTCGTGTCCGGGGTGGGCGAGGCGGTCGAGCCGCTTCCTCCCGCGCGCGAGCACGCCTTCGTGCTGATCCCGGATGCCGAGGGCCTCTCGACGGCCGCGGTCTATGCGGAGGCCGACCGGCTGGGCTTGGGGCGCTCGCCCGATGAGCTTGCCGAGGCGAACGAGCGTCTGCACGAGGCGGCGGGCGAGGGTGCATCGCCGCTCGACTACGCCGATCTGCTCGTCAACGACCTCGAGCCGGCCGCGATCTCGCTTCGTCCCTCGATCGCCGAGGCTCTGGGGGCTCTCGGCGAGGTCGGCGCCGCTCGCGAACTGCTCACCGGGTCGGGCCCGACCGCCTTCGGGCTGTTCGCCGACATCGCCGAGGCCGACAGGGCCGCCGCGACGCTGCCGCCGCACTACGCGAGAGCCGTGGTCTCGGCTCCGGATCGCTACTCATGAAGCTGGCGGGCCTGTCGCTGCGCGACCGCCGCGTGCGGCTGCCGCTGATTGCCGCCGCGATCGTCGGCGCCTACTTCGCCCTCAAGGCGGCGCTTCCGGACATCGAGCTCCAGGAGCTGCTCAAGGACGTCTCCATGACGCTGGGCGGCTGGACGTACGTGGTCGTGGGCGTGTCCGCGTTCCTGGAGACGGGCGCCTTCATCGGCCTGGTCGCGCCCGGGGAGACGGTGGTGATCCTCGCCGGAGCCGTCGCCGGGCAGGGTGCCATCTCGATCTACGTGACGATCGGGATCGTGTGGGCGGCGGCGTGGGCGGGGGACTCGGTCAGCTTCGTGATCGGGCGCCGACTGGGGAGGGGCTTCGTCATGCGCCACGGCCACCGGGTCACGATCACCCCGGAGCGCTTCCGCCAGGTGGAGGGCTACTTCCAGCGACACGGCGGCAAGACGATCCTGATCGGGCGCTTCATCGGCCTCGTCCGCGCCATGGCGCCGTTCATCGCCGGCAGCTCGGGGATGCGCTACCCGCAGTTCGTCCCCTACAGCATCCTCGGCACGGGGCTGTGGGCTGCGGCGTTCACGCTGGCCGGGTACTTCGCGTCGCAGAGCATCGACCAGGCGGCCGAGATCGCCGGGCGCGGGACGTTCCTGTTCGCCATCGTGATCGGGGCGATCGTCGGGATCGTCAGCGCGGTCCGCTACCTGCGCGTGCCCCAAAACCGCGCCCGGCTGGTCGAGGGAATGGAACGCAACCGGGCGCTCCGGCGACTTGTCGCGGCCGGGAGGGTGGTGCGGCCGCAGGCTCGCTTTCTGTGGGGCCGCATCACGCCGGGTGGGCTGGGACTCGAGTTCACCGCCCTCGTCGCGACGCTGTCCGTATCGCTCTACGTCCTGATCGCCTACGCGGTGATCGTCTCGGGCCATCCCGGCCCCACCGGCATCGATCGCACGGCGATCGACCTGGTCGACGGGCTGCGCGGGGCCTGGCTCAACGACCTCAACCGGGCGATCACCGACCTCGGGTCGGTGTCCGCCGTCCTGTCGGTGGCGCTGATCGCGGCGCTCGGCTTCGCATTCGCGCGGCGCTGGCCGGAGCTTGCCGTGCTCGTCGTCGGGCTGTTGATCATCCAGTTCGCCACCGACGCGATCAAGGAGGCGGTGGGGCGCCCGCGCCCGGTCGGTGGGCTCGAGGACGTGAGCGGCATGGCCTATCCGAGCGCCCACGCCGCGTTCTCGACGATCTACGCGGCGCTCGCCGTGACCGTGGTCGTCAGGTTGCGCCCCGGCCTCACCGGGGGAACCGCGATCGTGCTGGCCGGGATCCTGCTCACGGCGGCGATCGGGTTGACCCGGGTGTACCTGGGGGTCCACTATCTGAGCGACGTCGCCGGGGGATGGGCGCTGGGGGCATCGGCGTTCTCCGGCTGTGCGGCCGTGGCGGTGGTGGTCTCCCACTTGCGGCAGAATTGGCGCCGTGGCGGTGGCGAAGATCGCACCTGAGTACCTGCTGTTCGGCGGCGCGGGGGCGCTCAGCCTGCTCGCGTTCGCGCTGCTGATCCTCGTGCCCGCGATCGGCTCCTACGGTCGCGGCTGGGAGAAGGCAACGGCCGCGGTCCTGTCGCTGTTCGTGCTCGCTGCGCTCGTCCTGCTCGGGATTGCCGCGGGCGTCGCGATCGTCTACTTCTGGGACGACATCGGCGACTGGTTCGGCTAGCGCCGACGCCGCCCCGGCTCGCGGCTCGAGGCCGCCGGGTGCAAGCTCGCGACCGGCGAGACGCCTCGTTCCTACACTTCCTCGGTGGCTGAGAAGCGCACCACCAAGGCCAAGACGCCTGCGGCGACGGCCCCCCGGGGGGCCCTCGACGCGCTCTCCGAGGCGGTCGAGTCGGGCGCCGGACTGCCCGCCGTCGCGCGCGCCGCGGCCAAGGTCCTGGACGCGAGCGTCGCGGTGATCGATCGCTCGACCGCCGTGCTGGCGGTTGCCGCCGCGTCGCCGGACGAGGAGGGCAAGCTGCTCTCCGGCGGGGACGAGGTCGCGGCTGTCGAGCTGCGCGTGGCCGATGCCGTGGTCGGCGAGCTGCGCTACCGCAGCAAGCGCGGCGAGGGGCCGGACGCGCCCACGGCCCGGATGATCTCGACACTGCTTGCCCTGGAGCTGGAGCGCTCGCGCTCACCGCAGTGGGAGAGCGACCGCCTCACCGGCGACTTCGTGCTGGCGGTCCTGTCGCGCCAGCTCACCGATCGCGGCGACATGCTCGCCCGGGCGGCTGAGCTGGGGGCGGAGCTCGGCGACGGAGCGGGCGTCGTGGTGGCCCGAGCCGCGCCGCGCACCGCCCAGTCCGGGGAGTGGCGCGAGCGCGTGCTGACGCTCGCGGTGCGGGCGTTGAGGGCGGCCAGTCGCGGGGCGCTTGCGGCGCGGCGCGACAACGACGTCGCGGAGATCGCCGCGATCGTGCCGTGCTCCGAGGTCGAGGAGCTGGCGCGGGCCGCCGAGGTGCTGGAGCGCGAGCTGTCCACGTCCCTTCCGGGCTTTGCGGTGACGGTCGGGCACAGCCGCGTGGCCGCCGACCCCGCAGATCTCTATCGCGCCGGGAAGGAGGCCCAGCTCGCGGCCAACGTCGGCGAAGCGGAGGGCCTGTCGCTGCTCGCCTTCGAGGAGACCGGCTCCTACCGGCTGCTGCTTCCGGCGCTGAGTGAGGATCCCGGCGAGCTGGAGCGCTTCTATGCCGAGACGGTTGCGCCCCTGGTCGCCTACGACGAGCAGTACGAGACCGATCTCAGGGCCACGGTCGAGGCCTATCTCGAGTCGGACGGGAACGTGACCCCGACCGCGGAGCGCCTTTTCACGCACCGCCACACGGTCCGCTACAGGCTCGAGCGCGTCAAGGAGCTGTGCGGGCTCGACATCTTCTCGACCGAGGGTCGCGAGAAGCTGGGTCTCGGGCTCAAGGCGATGCGGGTGCTCGGGATCCCCGCTCCCAGCGGCCCCGCCGACGAGCCGGGAACCGAGGCCGGCCAGGTGCGGCGTCCGACGGAGGACTGACTCGCTCGGGTCCAGCAAGCGCTTGCCTGGCCTGCTTGGTGCGCGGCGGGCTGATCAGTTCGCCACGGCTACGAACTCTCCGACGATCGCTCCATAGACGACGTGCATGACGACGGTGACGAGTGGCGTGCTGCGGCCATAGTTGAGGAGCAAGAAGCCCGGTGGCTCGAGCAGCGGAACGGAGTCCGCAGCGGTGAAGGTCGTCGCCATGCGTGGGTGAATCGTCGGCAGGAGCACGTTCACCAGCGCCGTGCCGGCGAATACGGCATGGACGAACCCAAACGCGGCGCCGATCAGCCAGCCGCTCTCGTCGATGGCGACGAAGACGGCGTAATAGAGAAGCGCGAAGAGCTGCCCGGCGAGGAAGTGCGCCACGTACCCGAGCGCCCGGGCCCGCGCTCGATCCGCCGAGAAGGCGGTGCCGAGCAGGAACGGCAGATCGATGCGGGTGAGCCGCAGCTCAGTGGCGGCACGCATCCCCGTGGTCAGCACGAGCGTGCCGACGAATCCGCCCGCCACGGCCCCCCACACGCTCACCTGTGCTGCTCCTCCGCGATCGTGATCGCCGAGTTGATCAGCGCGAGGTGCACGAGTCCCTGGGGGAAGTTTCCGAGAAACTCCCCGCTCTCCGGGTCGACTTCCTCGGCGTATAGACCGACGTCGTTGGCGAGTCCGATCAGCTCGTCCATCAGCTTCGCCGCCTCGTCGAGATCCCCGGCGCGGGCGAGGGCCCCCACGAGCCAGAATGAGCACGCGAGGAATGCGCCCTCGTCTCCCGGCAGCCCGTCCTCGCCGCGGTAGCGGTACAGGAGCGCTCCGCGGCTGAGCTCGCGCCGCACCACCGCGATCGTGGAACGCAGTCGCGGGTCATCACGGGCTCCATAGCCCATCAGGGCTCCCAGCAGCAGGCTGGCGTCCACCTCCGAGCTGCCGGCATGTCGTGTGTAGCTGCCGAGCTGATGCGACCAGCAGCGCTCCTCGATGAAGCGCTGGATCGCAGCCGACTCGCGCCGCCAGCGTCCGGATCCGCGATCCGGGAGGTGCCCCGCCTCGGCGAGCGAGAGCGCGCGGTCGAGTGTGACCCAGCACATCATCTTGGACTGGGTGAAGTGCACGGGAGGGCTGCGTACCTCCCAGATGCCGGAATCGGGTTTCCGCCACAGCGCGCAAACGAGGTCGGCGGTTTCGGCCAGGCGGCGCCCCGCGTCGCGCGGAAGGCTGCCCGCGGCGCGGGCGTACAGCCACGCGGTTTGGAGCAGGTGGCCGTAGACGTCCAGCTGGAGTTGGGCTACGGCGTGATTGCCGGTTCGCGCTGGGCGAGAGCCCCGATACCCATCCAGCGGCAGCGCCCGCTCGATGATTCGAGTGCCGCCGTCGAAGCGATAGAGAACCCGCAGCTCCGGATGCGTGAGCTGGGAGGCGTGCAGCAGCCACCAGAAGAACGCCTCGGCCTCCCTCGGGCATCCGAGCCTCAGCAGGCTGTCAAGCGTGAACGCCGAGTCGCGGATCCAGGAGAAGCGGTAGTCCCAGTTGCGCTCGCCGCCGATCATCTCGGGCAGCGAGGTCGTCGCCGCGGCGGCGATCGCCCCGGACGGCGAGTGGATGAGCAGCTTGAGCGCGAGGGCGCTTCGGGTGACCGCGGCGCGCCACGGCCCGTCGTAAGCCCGCGCCGTCGCCCAGCGCCGCCAGAAGTCGATGGTGGCATCGAGCCGGGCCTCGACCTCGTCGCGAAACGGGAAGACCAGTGGGTCGCCGTGGGCGGCGCTGAGGGCGATCAGGGCCTGATCACCGCCACGGATCGCGAAACGACCGCCGATGGAATCCTCCTCGCAGAGCGGCTCGCCTGCGGACCACGCGTTGACCGCCAGCGCCTCCCGCTCGGTGGAGGCGATCGGGATGCCGGAGCGTCGCCCGATCCGCGGGACCGCGGCGCCGTAGTCGAACCGGGGCTCCACGCTCCAGCTGATCGGGATCGTCCCGGAGATCCCCTCGATCCGGCGAGCGATCTCGCGCGCCGGCGCGAGTCCGGCCAGCGGCAGCGGCATCGCGTCCGTGACCCGAGCGGTTCCGTCGCTCGTGCAGAACGTCGTCTCGAGCACATTCGCATCCGGCAAATACCGCCGTGCCGCGGTGAAGGGGATGGTCGGGGCGAGGCGGAACGAACCGCCTCGTCCGGCGTCGAGAATCGCGCCGAAGACGCTCGAGGAGTCGCCGTCCGGCAGGCACAGCCAGTCGATCGCTCCGTCGAGTGCCACCAGAGCGGTCGTCCGCCCGTCGCCGATCGCCGCATAGTCGGCGATCGGGGCGTAGCCGTCCGTTCTGTGCGGCAGCCGCCTCGTCAGGTCTCCGTGAGCTGCCGCTGCTCGAGTTGTTTCTTCGCCGGTCCCCTAATCACGGTCCCGTCGGGCCCAAAGCGCGAGCCATGGCAGGGGCAGTCCCAGGTTCGCTCCGAGCCGTTCCACTCCACCAGGCACCCGAGATGGGTGCAAACCGGCGACAACGCCAGGAGTTGACCTGATTCGTCTCGCGAGACGGCGAGTTTGGTGCCGTCGACCTGGAGCACCTTTCCCTCTCCGGCGCCAAGCTCCGAGGCGGGGGCCGACTCGGCCCTTCCGAAGCGGCCCTGGACGAAGCGGCGCGGAAAGTTGAATCCGTCCTGAAGCACCTGCGTGAGGCCGCGGCCGCGGCCGGGTTCGCCCGAGACCTCGCCGAGCGCGACGTTGGGATCGGTGAGCCGTGCGACGTTCACCTCCCGGCGGGAGCGGATCAGGTCCTGGATGTCGTCGGTGACGTCCCAGACGTTGACGTTCATCCCGGCAACCACGCGGCCCCCGTGGAGCCAGAAGGCGATGAACTCGCGGCTCGACGGATCGCCCCGAAAGACGACCTCGTCCCACTCGGTCGCGTAGCCCGCGTACTCCATTCCGACGTCGTATTGGTCGGAGAAGAAATAGGGGATGCGGTCGTAAGGCTCCCGCCGCCCGAGCATGTTCCTCGCCGCGGCGGGGCCCTGGTTGAGTGCGTTTGCCCAGTGTTCGACGCGGATTGGTTTCCCGTAGAGCGGATGCATCGCATTGGCCGCGTCGCCGGCGGCGAAGATCCCGGTCCCCTCCGTCTCGAGCAGCTCGTTGACGAGGATTCCGTTGTCCGTGGGGATCCCGGCTCGCTCGGCGAGCTCGGTCCTGGGGGCCACGCCCACTCCGACGACCACGAAGTCCGCGTCGATGCGGCGCCCGTCGTCGGTCCGCACCGCCTCGACCCGGTCCTCGCCCTCGAATGCCTCGAGGCCGGTGTTGGCAACGAACTCGACGCCATGGTCGGTGTGGATGTCGCGGTAGATCGCCCCGACCTCCGCTCCGAGCACCCGCTCCAGCGGGACCGAGGCCATCTCGACGATCGCCACCTCGCAGCCCTTCTCGCGTGCCGATGCCGCGACCTCGGCACCGATCCAGCCCGCCCCGATCGTCACGAGCTTGCCGCCGCGCTCGATGCGCTCGCGGATCGCGTCCGAATCCTCGACGTCGCGGAGATAGAGAACGCCGTCGAGCTCCGCCCCGGGCACCGGCAGGCGCCGTGGCTCGGCCCCGGTCGTGACCAGAAGCTGGTCGTAGGAGAGCCGCTCCCCACCCTGGACGACCACCTCGGAAGCGGCGGGATCGATGGACTCGACACGGGTCGATGTACGCAGCTCGATCTGCTGGTCGGCGTAGAAGCCGTCGTCGTGGACGTATGGCCTGTCCGTGGCTTCTCCCCGCAGGTAGTCCTTTGACAGAGGTGGGCGCTCATAGGGGCGTTGCGCCTCGGCGCCCAGCAGCACCAGGCGCCCGTCGAAGCCCTCCTCGCGGAGGGTCTCGGCAGCCTTCGCCCCCGCGAGGCTGGCGCCGACGATGACGATGGTCTGGTCAGAGGACACTGTGCACTCCTCTCGTCGGGGTAACGGTCAATCCTTGGCGGGCTCCAGCTTCAGGGTGCAGCGGCGGCGGCCCGGGTCGTGTTTGCCGAGGCCGACGCGAATCCCACTGTGAGACCCGGTGAGTACGCCCTCGATCACGGCATCCGTCAGCCCGCAGATCAACTCGGGGCGTTCGGGCGCCACGATCGGGCAGGGACAGCCCGAGAGCCGTAGCTCCCCACCCATCACCCGGGCCTGAAACCCGAGCCGCTCGAGGACTCGCGGTAGCTCGCGCGCGATGTCGATGTCGCGGTCCCCTGGACGGCCCAGCAGGTAGCGCCCCCAGTCCATCCCAAGCGAGCGCAGCTCAGCGGAGCTCGGGCCGACCCGCAGCAGGGCAGCCGCGAGCAGCTCGGTGAGCGCGAGGAAGCCGTCGACCGGTATGGCCCAGCCCTCGGCCAGGCGATAGCGCAATCGCGGGCGGCCCCGCCCGCCCTGGCTTTCGCTCTCCCGAGCAACGAGGCCGGTGCGCTCGAGGGCGGCGAGGTGGGCGCGAACGGTGTTCTGGTGGACGCCCGCGGCCTCGGCCAGCTCTTGGAGCGAGGAGGACTCGTGCTCCGCGAGGTGGCGGACCACGCGGAGGCGCACGGGATCGGCGATTGCACCCAGGTACGAGGCCATTGGCTACAAATTACTATGATAATTTCCAGAAAACACAGTTTTATTCATGGAGCCTCCTGGCTTCCAGGTATCGAGAGAAGGGAGCGTCATGAACGGATCAACTCCAGCATCGCTCTACGCAGGGGTCGTCGGCGCCGTGCTGGTGGTCGCCGGGATCATCGGCTTCTTCTACAACTCCGAGTTCACCAGCGACGAGGCGGTACGGGACTCCGTCTTCGGGATCCTCGACGTGAACGGGTGGCATAACGTCGTCCATATCGCCACGGGAGCGCTCGGGCTTCTGGCGTTCGCGGCCGGCGCCTACGCGGCGCGGACCTACGCGTTCGCGCTCGGTGTCGTCTACCTCGCGGTGGCGATCTGGGGGTTCGCCGTCGGCGATGGCGACTCGATCCTCAGCATCGTCCCCGTCAACACCGAGGACAACGTCCTGCACCTGGCGCTCGGCCTGCTCGGCGTCGCGGCCGGGGTGGCGAGCCCGGCGACGGCACCACCCCCGGCACGAACGCGGCCGGCCTAGCACGAGGGCGGAGACGCCGAGACGCGGGCTAATGGCGCCGCTCGCCCGTTGGGGAGGACGCGCTGCCGAAGCGATCCGCGAGGTTGCGCACTACCGCCACGAAGCGCCTGCGCATCCACCACCGGCCCCCGAGCAGGAGCAGGAATCGGTCGAGGAGTCCGGCCTGGTCCAGTGTCGCGGTCAGCCGAACCGAGGTGCCGCGCCCCGAAGGCGTCAGGGTCCAGCTGACGCAGGCGCGGCTCCGCCTTCCCATCTCGGCGGCTCCGATCATGAGGTGGGTGGGGTGCGCTGCCTCCACGCGGGTCCTGGCCGTCCTTCCAAGTCCGAGTGGGCCGTGCATCCGCACGCGACCTCCGTCGCGCGCGCCCGGCGTGCCGCTGAGCTCGAGCACCTCGATGAAACGGTCGGCGAGCGCCCAGTGGTTCTCGAGATCGGCGAGGAACGCGAAGACTTCTTCCGGTGGGGCCGCGACGAGGGCTGCCGCGGAGAGCTCGCCCTTTCCCCCGTGACAGGACTCGGTGGGCTCTGCGCTGAAAGCCGGCGTCTCCGCTACGAGGTGTTCGTTGGTCATGGTGCAGATCACTCGGTCCGCCCGCCCGGGCACCCGGTTTCCGAGCCAGGACCGAGGCCATGAACATACCCGTGGGCCGAAACGAGGAGGTGCATTGATGATTGGACTGATCAAGGGCTGGGCCGGCAAGCCGTCGCACCCGCCGCTGACCGATGCGAGCATCGGCGCGTACACCGTCGGTGTGGCGATGCTGGTGCTGGGCGCGCTGGGAGTCGAGGAGGAGAAGATGGCGGCGGGGGCGCTGCTCGCGATCGGGGGCGGCCTGGTGGTAGCGGCGCCGACCGCGCTGACGGGGCTGCTCGACTGGCTCGACATCGAGAAGGGGACTCCGGCGCGAACCGTCGCGACGGTCCACCTGTTCACGATGCTCTCGGCGACGGTGCTGTTCGCGCTGACCTTCGTCGCCCACCTCGACGGGTACGACGACGGCGAGGTGGAGACGCTGTCGTGGGTCCTCGGCCTCGGCGCCGAGGCTCTGCTCGCCGCGGGCGGCTACATCGGCGGATCGCTGGTGTTCGTCTACGGCGTGCGGTCGCTGAAGAACCCGCAGACTCCCGTGGCCGACGCCTTGATCCCGGGACGTGCCGGGACTGAGGGGCACCTGCCGCCGGGGGGCGGCGGACGCGACCGCGTCTAGCTAACAGCCGCTCAGGCGGTCCTTGCGGTCCGCCTTGACCTCGTCGTCCCCGCTTCCGCAGTCGATCCGGTCGCGCGCCTTGTCGCGCGACCGGATTTTGTCGTCACCACCGCCCCCGCTGAGCTCGTCGCGACCGAGCCCGCCCTCGATGGTGTCGGCGCCGCCGCCGCCGTCGATGACGTCGCCCGCCGTGCCTCCGAGCAGGAGGTCGTCGCCGCCAGATCCGACGATGCTGACCGGCCGGTCGAGCGGCGCGGTGAATTCGGCGAACGGGGCGTAGCTTCCCGCGCCGGACAGGAACTCGTCGCCCTTGTCGCCGCGCAGCACGGCGCTCAGCATCCCGCCGAGCGCGACCTCGGCGTCCCAGGGGTCCTCGAAGGCGCGGTTGAGGTTGAGCCGGGCGCCGTCGGCGGCCAGCCCGAGGCCGATCGCGTCGCTGCCGGGCAGGGAGTTGACCACGAGGACGCCGTCCTGCCAGTCGAGCTTCCACTCGATCTCGGAGCCGGCCAGCGGGTCGAGCGTGGCCCCTGGCGTGAACGGGCCGCCGCGCTCGTCGATCACGAGGCTCGCGGCGGGCGCGCCGCTGAAGTCGATCGAGTCGATGTTCGTGACGGTGGGGGTGCCGCCGCCGCACGGCACCTGAACGCCGATCGCGTCGTTGGAGACGACGATCTCGTCGCCCGAGCGCTGCACGGCGACGACGTCGAGCTCGCTCGTGGCGCTGATCGAGAGCACGTTGCCGGCCGGGCCCGGCGCGCCCGACTCCGAGTAGGCGCACGAGATGTCGGCGGAGGCGCTCGGCGGGACCGCGAGGGCCGCCGCGAGGGCGAGCGCGGCCGCGGTCGGTATGGCGGGGCGCCTCAGCCGCCGCGCGAGCGGGCGTAAGGGTCGAGTCCCTCGATCACGCGCTTGATCGACCAGTGTCGGATCGTATATGCGGCGGCTGGCCTGGATCGGATCAGCTCGGGCCGCCGCGCCAGTAGCCGCGCAACATGCGCAGCGCGTTGTCCGACGTGATCAGCTCGGCGTCCTCGGCGCCGTAGCGCTCGACGAGTGCCGCCTCGAGGCGGGCGAGGCGGCCGGCGTCCTCGAGCCCAGCGAGGGTGGGCTTGATGAAGCCGTCGAGGTCGGTGCCGATCGCGGTGTGGCGGTGCGAGCCGGTGATCTCGCGCAGCCGGTCGACGTGGCGGAACAGGACGTCGAGCGACTGCTCGAGCTTCGTGGTGCGGCGAAGGCGGACGCCATCGGTGGCGAGCTTCTCGGCGAGGATCAGCCCGATCACGCCGTCGCGCTGGGCGACGCGCTCGATGGTCGCCGCGGAGAGGTTGTATGCGTCGTGGCCGAAGCGCACCGCCCCGTGGGAGACGACGACCGGGATCTCGCCGCCCGGATCGAGCTCGTCGAGCAGGGCGAAGGTGTCGTCGACCGCCCGGTCGCTCATGTGGGTGAGGTCGATGAGCACCCGCTCGGCGACCATCGCCCGGACGACGGCCTCCCCCAGCGGCGTCAGCCCGAGGTGCGGCTGGGGGAAGAGCAGCCGGTAGATCGGGTCGGGGAGGAAGGGGATCGCGTTGGCGTTGGTCGCGACGCGGCGGTAGAAGAGGTGGGCGATCGTGATGTAGGCGACGCCGCGGCGGGCCAGCTCGCGCACGGCCTCGTCCATCCGGTCGGGGTCGGGGCCGAGGTGAAAGCCGCCCTCGATGCAGTGGACGAGCGCGACCTTTCCGGCCTCCAGGGCGGCGTCGAGCTCGGCGGGGTTGCGGGCGATGGCGGCCTCGAAGTCGAAGTTGCCGGCGATGTCGCGCTCGACCGCCTCGAGCTGGCGCAGGATCGTCTGGAAATAGTGGTCCTGGGGCTCGCCCGGATAGCGCAGACCGAGGTCCATCTCGTCGAAGGGGGAGTAGAGGACCGACAGCGCGACGCCGACGCCGCCCGAGCGCAGCAGCGGGACGGTGACGCGCGGGCCCGACTCGAACGACCGGTAGTTGCCGAGCTTGCTCGCCAGCCCGACGAGCATCGCCTGCAGGCGATCGAGCAGCCGCCAGCGGGCGCGCGGCGAGGTGACGAGCTTGAGCACGTCGCGCTCCGCCGCAGGCACGAGGTGCATCGGGTAGTGGCTGTGGAGGTCGGCGATCAGGTCGGGGCGAGCCTAGTCGTCTATCGAACTCCGGGGGGAGGATTCGAACCTCCGCTGCGGCATCCAAAGTGCCGAGTGCTCAGCCAACTACACCACCCCGGATCGCTTGTCAGTGTAGGCGCGGCAGGGGGCAGCGTCGGGCGAAGCCCAAGGATTCCGTCCGGCCGGTGTGCGAACATATGTTCGCTATGACAGCGCGCCGCCCGCGGTTTACGGAGGAGGAGCTAAGGAAGGCGATTGCCTCCGCGCGATCGTGGTCCGAGACCTTGCGTCTGCTTCATTACCGCAGCGCGGGCGGCAACTTCAAGACGCTCCAGAAGTACGCGGCGAAGTGGAGGATCTCGACCGATCACTTCGACCCCTACGCGGCGAGCCGTGGCTCTCGCGGCAAAGCCGGCCGGCGCCTTGAGGAGATCCTGGTCAAAGCGTCCACATATCACCGAGGTCACCTCAAGAGACGTCTCTTCCTCGAGGGGCTGAAGGAGAGGGAATGTGAGCTGTGTGGCCAGCGGGAGCTCTGGAGGGGACGGCGGATGGCGCTCATTCTCGACCACATCAACGGGGAACCAAACGACAACCGGCTCGAGAACCTGAGAATCGTCTGCCCAAACTGCGACGCGACGCTAGAAACACATTGCGGACGTAAGAATCGGCTCGCACCAATGCCGCGGCCCTGCTTGCACTGCGGCGAAGAGTTCTTCCCCAACTACAGGAACCAGCGCTACTGCTCGCGGGCGTGTGGCTCACGATGGGATCGGACGGCGATTCTGAGGGGCGTGCCGAAACCCGAAATTCGGCTCGTCGAGCGTCCGCCGTACGAGCAGCTCATGCGCGAGATCGAGCAAACGAGCTACCTCGCCGTCGGTCGCAAGTACGGCGTCTCCGACAACGCGATCCGCAAGTGGGTGCGTCAGTACGAGCGCGAGCGGGAGATGGGCGGGCAGCTGCGGCTCGCAGCCTGACCGCGTGGCGGTTCCACGGAACCGCGATCGACCCAGCGCCTGGGAGTAATCTCGCCGCGTGGCTTCCCCCGACGAAGAATCGACCCGTGCGGGTCCCTACCTCCTCTGCTACGACGGCTCGCCGGAGGCGGCGCTGGCGATCGAGACGGTGGGCAGGATCGCGGGCGGGGGAGAGGCGCTCGCGCTCAACGCGTGGTCGCCGCCATCGGCCTTCTTTCTCGGCGGACGGGTCATCGACGAGGCGGAGAGCCCGCTTGCGCCGGCCGCCGCGGAGTTCGACGCCGCGGCCGCCGAGGATGCCGAGCGGATCGCGGCGGAGGGCGCCGAGTTGGCGCGGCGAGCGGGCTTCGACGCCACCCCGCTGACCGAGCGGACGAAGGGCGCGGTGTGGCACGCGATCGTGCGGATCGCCGAGGAGCGGCAGGCGCGCCTCGTCGTGGTCGGCTCGCAGGGCATGTCGACGCTCCAGCGCGCCGTGCTCGGCTCGAGCGCGCTTTCGATCGTCAGCCACTGCGAGCGCCCCGTGCTCGTGGTCCCCGCCCCGGCCTAGCACTAGTCCTCGCGCCCGCGCCTCTACCATTCCGCCGTGAGCGCGCCCACCGTTCTGATCATGGCCGCGGGCGAGGGCACGCGGATGCGGTCGAAGCTCCCCAAGGTCCTGCACCCCGTGTGCGGGCGGCCGATGGTGAGCTGGCCGATCCTGGCCGCGCGCGAGGCGGGGGCGGGCCGGATCGCGGTGATCGTCTCTTCCGACCGCGACATCTCTCCCGCGCTCCCCGACGGAGTCGAGACCGTCGTCCAACCCGAGCCCGACGGAACCGGCGGCGCGCTGCGCTCCGCCACCGAGCTGATCGACGGGAGCGGCACCGTCGTGGTGCTGTCCGGCGACCACCCGCTCGTCTCCGCCGAGGTGATCTCCGCGCTGCTCGAGGCCCACCGCTCCTCGGGCGCGGCGGCAACCGTGATGACGACCGATCTCGACGACCCGGGGAGCTACGGGCGCATCGTGCGCGACGGCTCCGGCGACGTCGAGCGCATCGTCGAGGCCAAGCCCCCGACCGACGCGACCCCCGATGAGCTGGCGATCCGCGAGATCAACACCGGCACGTACGTCTTCGAGTCCGAGCCGCTCGCCGACGCGCTCGGGCGGATCACCAACGACAACTCCCAGGGCGAGTACTTCCTCGGCGACGTGCTCCCCGTGCTGCGCGCCTCCGGGCTGCGCGTGGCCGCTCACCGCGAGCCCGACGCCGGCGTCAATCTCGGCATCAACGACCGCGCCGACCTCGCGCTCGCGACGGCCGAGACCCGGCGTCGCATCCTCGTTGATCACATGCGCGCCGGGGTCACGATCATCGATCCCGCCGCGACCTGGATCGACGCCGGCATCGAGATCGAGCCCGACGCGATCGTCGAGCCCGGCTGCTCGCTGCGCGGCGCGACCCGGGTCGGCCGCGGCTCGGTGATCGGGCCGCACTCCACCGTGATCGACTCGACGATCGGGGCCGGCGCCAGCGTCGTCCACTCCTACCTCGTCGACTGCGAGGTCCTCGACGGCTGCACGGTCGGCCCGTTCACCTACCTGCGACCCGAGACCCGCCTCGGCGAGGGCGCCAAGGCGGGCGCCTTCGTCGAGATAAAGAAGTCCAGGATCGGCGAGGGCGCCAAGGTCCCGCACCTCTCCTACATCGGCGACGCCGAGATCGGCGAGGACGCCAATATCGGCGCCGGAACGATCACCGCGAACTACGACGGAATCCGCAAACACCGCACGGTGATCGGCGACCATGTGCGCATAGGGGTTGACACCTCCCTCGTCGCACCCGTAAACATCGGCGATGCGGCCTACACTGGGGCCGGGTCGGTGATCACAAGCGACGTGCCGCCCGGCGCGCTCGGGATCACCAGACCGCGACAGGAAAACATCGAGGGCTACACCGAGAAGCGGGCCAAAGAGGCGAACGAGGAAGGGACGGACTCGTGAGCACCGTCGAGGAGCAACGCGTAACCACGGTCGAGGCCGAGCCGACGCCGGACCTCGAGCAGCGCAGCAAGGTAGTCAGCTCGCTGCCCCAGGACTACACCAAGCGCCTGATGGTCTTCGGCGGGCGCTGCTCGATGGAGCTCGCGGCGCGGATCGCCGCCAAGCTCGACGTCGACCTCGGCCAGGTCGACCTGCGCACCTTCGCCGACGGCGAGGTCTACTGCCGCTACGAGGAGTCGATTCGCGGCGCCGATGTCTTCCTCGTCCAGTCGACTGCCGCCAACGAGGCGCAAGGGATGACCCCGAACGACGCGTTGCTCGAGCTGCTGGTGATGATCGACGCCGCCAAGGGTGCTTCGGCGCACCGCATCATCGCCGTCATGCCCTGGTACGGCTACTCGCGCCAGGACAAGAAGTCGGCCCCCCGTGAGCCGATCTCAGCCCGCGTCGTGGCCCAGTGCCTCGAGGCCGTCGGCGTCGACCGCGTGCTCACCATGGACCTTCACTCCGGCCAGGTGCAGGGCTTCTTCTCGAAGCCCGTCGATCACATGACCGCGATGCCGATGCTCACCCAGTACTTCATGGACCAGGCCTTCGCCGAGGAGCTGGTGATCGTCTCGCCCGACGCCGGCCGGGTGAAGGTGGCGCGCAACTTCGCGCGCAAGATCGGCGTTCACTGGGCGGTCATGGAGAAGGAGCGCCCCGCCCAGCAGGTCGCCGAGATCGGCTATGTGGTCGGCGACGTGAGGGGAAAGACCGCTGTGCTCGTCGACGACATGATCGACACGGCCGGAACCCTGACCGCGGCGGCGCGCACCGTCCGGGACGAAGGCGCCGCGCGCGTGATCGCGTGCGCCACCCACGGGGTGTTCTCGGGCCCCGCGTTCGAGCGTCTGCGCTACGACAACTCGGGCATCGAGCGCATCGTCGTAACCGACACCATCCCGCCGCGCCCCGGCGCGCCCGACAACATCACCGTGCTCTCCACGGCTCAGACCCTGGCCGACTCGATGCGGCGGATCTTCGCCGACGACTCGGTGAGCGAGATCTTCGCCGG
>DASPWW010000125.1:0-17474 GCA_035637595.1 Solirubrobacterales bacterium
AGCTTTACGTTGCGCGCCCGGGGTGGAAGGCCGACCTCCTCCACCCGCCCGGCGGGCGACGCCGCGACGGTCTTGGTGTCCGTGCCCCCTCCGCGCAGCCGGATCACGACGTGATACTCGGCCGCCTGGCCCGCGTACCAGTCGTCGCCGGGGGCCCGGAAGCGCACGACGTCGCGCTTGCCGATCGCGCGTCCCCGGCGCAGCGCCCCGGGCGGACGCGTGTCGACTCCGTAGCGGCCGGTGTTGCGCTCGTCGTGGCGATAGCTCCACCACTCCTGGTTTCCCGCCGGGTCCCCCGGGGTCTCCCAGGCGAGCACGTAGCCCTCTCGGGTCACCGCGACGACGTCGCTCGATCCGTCCGAGTCGAGATCCCCGATCGACGGGCCCCAGACCTCCCAGCCGGTGTGGAACTTCGGGAACCCCGGCGCCTGGGCGCCTCCCGGCGCGTAGGCGTGCAGCGCCGAGGTGTCGCCGCCGACCAGGATCTCGGCGCCTCCGTCCCCGCTCACATCGGCGAACGCCGGCGCGCCGAGGAAATCGAGGCCCTGAAGCCGGGCCGGGAAGCCCTCGACGGCCGCCCCCGAGCGCGGGTCGTGGACCCGGATGTAGTTGTTGATCCCTAGTCCGCTGCCGGTGAGCAGCAGCGCGCCGGCGACCGAGGCGGCGCCCGAGCCGGGCTCAGCGTAGGCGAGCTGGTTTGCGGGCCCGAAGCGCCCGAACGCCCCCGACGTCGTGAAGTTCACGGGCGAGTCCACCGGCAACTGGCCGTTGAGCAGGTCCAGCAGCGCGTTCAGGTTGCCGGTGAACAGCTGGATGTCGGCGTTATCCACCGGCCCGTAGACCGCGGCCTGCGAGCCGTCGCCCTCGAGCAGCGCGGTCGGCGAGAAGATCCCGGGCGCGAACGCGATCTCGTCGTCCCCGTTCCCATCGGTGTCGGCAGCGGACGGGGTCGCGATCCCCTCGGTGATCGGCTCTTGGGCCGAGCCGTAGTAGGCGATCAGCGCCTGGACGTCGACCGGCCACCCCGCCACAGGGGTCCCGTCCGCGTGGTAGGCGTGCAGGTGCGAGACCGCGAGCGGCTGGAGGCCGGAGCCGCGCACATCCGTGTACTGGCTGCGCACGACGATCTCGGGAGAGCCGTCGCCGTCGAGGTCCGCGATCACCGGTGGGGTGTCGAGCTTGTGGTCCTCGACCCTGACGTAGCCGGACGGCGGCTCGTGACCTGCGGGGAGCGTCACCTCGACGGGCCAGCCCGGGACTGCGCTGCCGTCGCCTCGCCAGGCGTAGAGATGGCCGTCCCACGCCGACTGCAGGATCTCCAGCCGGCCGTCGCCGTCGAGGTCGTAGAGCACCGGCGGCGAGGTGGCTCCCTGGATCGGCAGCCGCGTGTACTCGAGTTGGGGCCGCGGGCTCGGCGGCGGCTGGACGCCCAGACTCAGGGATTGCGGCCAGCCCTTCCTGCGCTTGCCGCGGCTGTTCCAGACGTAGGTCCGGCCGGTGCTGGTCGTGGCGACGATCGACAGCCGTCCGTTTCCGTCGATGTCCCCCACCGCGACATTGGTGAAGATCGGCTCGCGGCCGGGATTGATGCCGCGGTGCTTGCGCTGAACCTGCGTCCGCAGCGTCTTCGCCGGGAAACCGCGCAGCTCTCTGCCGGTTTTGCCGTCGATCGCGTGGACGAAGCCGTCCGAGTCACCGAAGACCGCTGCCAACCGACCCTTGCCCTGAAGATCGACGAGCGCCGCCTGCCCCTCTCCGCCCGGGCCTATCTCGACCGGGAAGCCCGGAAGCAGGCTCGGATCGTGGTGGACGGCGATCGTGCGCCGGTCCTCCGAGACGAGGCCCTGGTCGTCGGTGACCCGGAGCCGCAACGTGACCGTGAACTGCTCGTTGGTCTCCAGCGTCTTGCCCTGCGAGAGCTGGAACTGCTGGTTCCAGATCGATTGCGGGACCCTGGAGAGGTCGATCTTGCCGAGCCGTCCGTCGAGCTTCTTGCGGCGCTTGCCCGAGCCCGCGGTGACGAAGTCCGAGTCGACCGGCTCGGCGCCGGGGGCCCAATCGAGCCTCCAGCTGTATGGCGCCTTCGAGCGTGGATCGTCGACGTGGCCGCGCACGCCAACGGTCCCCGTGTGCATCGGGTCATAGAGCGAGTACCAGTCCGGCTTGGTGATCCAACCGACCGGCGGGATCGCCCCCTCCGAGATCGCCTTCATCGCCTGAAAGGCGTTGGGGCGCCCGTAGCCGAACTGGAGGTCCCAGCCCGGCCCGCTGGGCCAGTTGGAGCCCGGATCGTCGATGTCGGACGCCGTGTCGCGGACGACCTGGATCACCTCGGCGCCGGTCAGCGGCTGGCTGATCAGCCCGCGATCCGCAGCCTCCCTGCCGTAGGCGGAGACCAGCGCCAGCGTGCCGCCGATCGTCGGCGTCGACTCCGAGGTCGACCCCCCGCTCGTCGCTGCCGAGAAGACGTTGTGCGTCCCCCACGAGGTCTCGCCCGAGCGCGCCCGGTAGGTGGTCGTCAGCGAGTTGACGAGCGGTGCCGACCCGGGCACGGTGTCGAGCCCCTGGGTGTTCGAGACCAGCCCGTTGCCGGGGATCACGAAGGGGTGGAACATTCCGCCCTGGTGGTCGGTCGAGTCGAAGTCGTTCGAGGACTCGACCATGATCAGCCCCCGCTCCCAGGCCCGCTGCACGGCCTGGCGCATGAACGACGAGTAGCCGAGATCGGCGGTGACCGAGACGATGACACTCGCCTTGAGATCGGTGGCGTAGAGAAACGCCTCCGCGAGGTCGTCGGTTCGATCGAGCGCCTCGGCCCCTGCCTTGATCGGCATGATCATGCAGCTGGGGCAGATACCCGCGTCGACGCTGCCGTTGTCGGTCTCGGCCGCGGCCTGGATCATCTGGCCGTCCGAGTGGTCGTAGGTCGAGTCGTAGGTCGCCGGATTGTTCTGGTTGTCGTAGAAGTCCCAGCCCGAGATGTCGTCCGGGTAGCGGTTGCCGTCGTCGTCCTTGCCGTCGGAGAAGCGGACGATGATGTCCTCGGGGTCGACGACGCCGTTCGAGTTGGCGTCGTCGGTGTCCGAGTAGTCGCGCGCGTTCAGCGCACCGTCGTCGACCGGAGTAGTGGGCGGCGGCAGCTCGCCGGCGTTGAGGAAAACGCGGTTGGCGAGCTCCTCGGGGTGGTTGTGCCAGTTGATGCCGCCCTCGATGTAGGCGATGACCGTGTCCGGGCGCCCGGTGGTGAACTCGCGCCATGCGCGGTTTACCGAGCCGCCCGCCGCGCCCTCCGGATCGGTCGCGTTCGGCGCGCAGCGCGGCATGAAGTCGTAGAGGTAGTGCTGCTCCTCGTTGACCGATCTCTGGGCACAGGTCAGCGCGCCTGGATCCTCGCTCGGGGCGTAGTTGGGGTCGTTGGGAGGGTCCTCGGGAAAGGCGGCCAGCGCGCTGCCCGTCAGCGCCCCGAGGCCGGCGAGCGCCGCCGCCGCCGTCAGGCGGGACCGGGTCCATGCTCCGCGCCTCCGCACCTCGCGGCGACTGTATCCAAACGACGCCGACGCGGATACAGTGCCGCGCGTGACGATGCATCCTGCCGAGAACCGCGGCTACCGCGAGCTCTACCTCACTGGACGCCAGCTCGTGCAGCGCTGGACCCGGCTCGCCGACGCCCTGGGGGACCCGGCCGCCGAGCCAGTGCGCAAGGCGGCCGACTCGGTGGGCGAGATGCTCGACGAGCTCGAGCCACTGACCGCGCGCCATGGCCTGCACGGCAGGGTCGCCGCCCAGGGCAGCGGGGCGCGGATCGGTTCGGCCCGCGCGGCGGTCTTCGATCGCTTCCTGGAGCGAAACCAGGCCATCCGCCTCGCGCTCTCCGACCTGGAGCACATCACCTCGCTGCTCGCCTACCTGGCCACGGTCAGCGAGACGCGCGGCGACGATGAGCTGCCGGAGTTCTGCGGCTCGTGGGAGCGGCGCCTGCGGCGGCAGCTCGGCGCGGTCCGCAAGGCCGCGGTGGCGATGGGTGAGGACCCCGATGGCGCGATCGCGCCGCTCGACGCCTCGCCGGTCGGTCGCGCCGCGCACGGGGCGGCCTACGCCGCCGGGACGGTCGGCGAGTGGGTCGACCGCCAGGTCGCTCGGCGGCGCTCGAGCTGACCAACTACTGGGACTACGGGGCGCTCGACGGGCCGCCGAGGTCGGGCAGGCCCTCGTCCGGCGTCGACGCCTCGGCGTGCCGCTTGCGGGCGATCCGTCCCGCGCGGCGTGCCTCATAGCCCGCCTCGACCGCCTTGCGCATCGCGACCGCCATCGTCGCCGGATCCTCGGCCCTCGCAACCGAGCTGGCGAGAAGGACGCCGTCGCAGCCCAGCTCCATGGCGAGCGCCGCGTCGGACGCCGTTCCGATTCCGGCGTCGAGAATCACGGGGACGCTCGCCTGCTCGACGATGATCTGGATGTTGTAGGGGTTGCGGATCCCCATCCCGGAGCCGATCGGGGAGCCGAGCGGCATCACCGCTGCGCATCCGGCCTCCTCGAGACGCCGCGCCAGGATGGGATCGTCGTTCGTGTACGGCAGCACCACGAAGCCGTCGTCGATCAGGGTCTCGGCGGCCTCGACGAGCTCGACCGCGTCCGGAAACAGCGTGCGGTCGTCGCCGATCACCTCGAGCTTCACCCAGTCGGTCTCGAACGCCTCGCGCGCGAGACGCGCCGTCCGTACCGCGTCGCGCGCCGTGTAGCACCCGGCCGTGTTCGGCAGAGCGAATAGGCCGAGGCGCTCGGCGACATCGAGCAGCGAGCCCTTGGCCAGCGGATCGACGCGGCGCAGCGCGACGGTCAGGATCTCGGTGCCGGAGGCCTCGAGGGCGCGCTCGAGGTCGTCGAGCGACCGGAATCCTCCGCTGCCGACGATCAGCCGCGAGCGCCACGTCCGGCCGCCGAGCTCGAGGCCGCCCGTCGCCGTGTCGGCTTGCTCACTCATCGGCTCACCCACCCTGAATCGCCCTCACTACCTCCACGGCCTGGCCGTCGCGCAGCCTCGTGGCGTCCCACTCGCCGCGCGGGACGACCTCGCCCTCGACCGCGACCGCGACGCCGCGCTGCTCTTCGCCGGCGCCCGCCGCTGCCACGGCCTCCGCCACGCTGGCGCCGTCTGGAAGCTCGGCGGCCTTTCCGTTGAGGGCGATCCTCACAGGGTCGCCACTCCCTCGAAGCGCTCGATGCCGAATCCCTCCGAGACCGGCGGGGGCTCCTCCCCGGCCACGAGCGCCGCGACGGCCTCCGCCGTGATCGGGGCGAGCAGGATCCCGTTGCGGTAGTGGCCGGTCGCGAGGACGAGCCCGTTGAGTGCGCCGTGACCGATCAGCGGCGCGTTGTCCGGAGTCCCGGGCCGCAGCCCGGCGACGGCGGCCGTGAATTCGAGCTCGGCGATGTCCGGCAGGACCCGGTACGCCTCGCGCAGCAGCTCGTGGACGCCGCCGGCGGTCACGGTGAGGTCGGCGCCGCGTTCCTCGACCGTCGCGCCGACGATCACGCGCCCGTCGGCGCGCGGCACGACGTACACCCACTGGCTGGCGACTATCCGCTCGCACAGCGGCTCGTCTTGCGGGCCGCGCAGCGAGATGATCTGGCCCTTGACGGGGCGAACCGGTGGCCTCGCCCGCGGCGGCAGCCATTCGGCGGCGCCGGACCACCAACCGCAGGCAAGCACGGTCCTCGCGGCGCGAAGCTCGTCGCCGCCGGCGGTCCGCACTCCGGCGAGTCGATCGCCCTCGAGGATCGCCTCGACCGCCCCGGCCCCGGCGATCGGCTCGACCCCGGCGCGCTCGACCGCCGCCACGAGCGCGGCGACCAGCGCACGGGGATCGACCTCCCCCTCGTCCGGGGCGTGGACGCCGGCGGTGACCGCCGTCGCGAGCCCCGGCTCGAGCTCGCGGCACGCCCGCGGGCGCAGCCACCGTGCGTCCAGGCCGAGCGACCCCTGCAGCTCGTGGCGGCGGCGCAGCTCCTCGGACTCGTCGCGGTCGAGCGCGACGTGGAGCGCGCCGCAGCGACGGTAGTCGACCGCCCGCCCCGAGGCGCTCTCGAGCTCCGCCACGAAGCCCGGATAGAGCTTGGCCGAGGCGAGGTTGAGGTCGAGCAGCGCCTGCTCTCCCCACGAGGCCTCCCCGATCGGGGCGAGCATCCCGGCGGCGACGCTCGTCGCTCCGCTGCCCGGCGCTTCGCGATCGATCACGGCGACTCGGAGCCCGCGCTGTGCCGCGCGCCACGCGCACGCGAGACCGATCGCGCCGGCCCCCACGACCAGGGCGTCCAAAGTCTTGCTGTCGGTTCGTGGCACGCGCACCGCCTCTCGGTCGAGCGGCCGGTTTCCGTACCACCATCCCTGCGCCGGCATTACCCGGATCAGGTTCAGACGGTCGGCGGCACCAGCCGCCCTCTCAGCCCGTTGCTCGGGCTCCCGTTGTCGTGTCCATGGTACTCCGCGCGTATCCGCCGGCCAATAGGCTCAATCGCGATGGCTTCCCTGGAAGAACGGCGGCGGCGCCTCAACCAGGCGCGGCTGTACTTCGTCTGCGAGGCGCATCCGGGCGGCGCCGACGCTGGGCCCCTGCTGCGGGAGGCGCTCGCCAACGGAGCCGACATGATCCAGCTTCGCGACAAGCATCTCGACGACGGCGAACTCGTGGACGCCGCGCGCGTCTTCCGCAAGGCCGCCGATGATCACGGCGCCCTGTTCGTCCTCAACGACCGTCCCGACCTGGTCGCCGGTTGCGAGGCCGATGGCGTCCACATCGGCCAGGAGGACATGAGCGCGGCGGAGGCGCGCGCGCTGCTGCCCGCGGACGCGCTGCTCGGCCTCTCGACCCATTCGCGCGAGCAGATCGAGGCCGCACAGGAGCTCGGCGACGAAGGCCCCGACTACCTCAGCGTCGGCCCGGTATGGGAGACGCCCACCAAGCGGGGGCGCCCGGCGGTCGGCCTCGAGCTGATCGACGAGGCGGCCCGGATCGCCAGGCTGCCGTGGTTCGCGATCGGAGGCATCGACGCCGACAACGTCGGCGACGTCGTCGCCGCGGGAGCGCGGCGGATCGTTGTGGTGCGGGCGATCCGCGACGCGCCCGATCCGGGCGCCGCGGCGCGCAGCCTCCGCGACGCGATCGAGTCGGCCGTCGAGGTCGGCTGATGGGAAGCCGGGAACGCAGGCGGGCCGAGCGGCGCAAGCGCAAGCGCCGCAGCGTCGAGCGCGGCGCGGCCGGCGACCCCGGCGTAAACGGCGAGAGCGGCGCCCCGCAATCGCCAAACGGTCACTCCCCCGCCGACCTCGCGGCCCGCGCCGAGGCTCGCGACCAGGCGGCACGGGACGCGCTCGAGCCCCTCGGCGAGGGCGAGCGACCGCTCGTCGTGACGATCGGTGCGGTCATATCCGCGCTGCTCGCGCTCTCGATCCTCGTCGGCTACCTCTCCGGGGCGGAGGTGGACGGCGAGCGCCCGAGGCTGCTCCAGGTGCTCGCCCCCGCGTTGCTGATGGGAGTGATGGCGTGGGGGATGTGGCGGGCGCGCTACTGGGCGGTGCTCGGCTTTCAGACCGTGCTTCTGTTCTTGATCCTGTGGTCGGCTGTCAGCCTGGTCGGCGCGACCGACCCGTTCCGGGCGATCGGCAACTTCATCCTCATCGCGCTTGCAGGTACCTGTTTCTACTTCATGGTCAAGGCGCTGGCTCGCATCCAGATGCCGGACCGCCGCCCGCCCCAGTAGGCACGCGCGCATGCCCGCGAGCGCCGTTCGCGGTCGGATAGAGTCGCGTCCGTGGCCGACAAGTACGACACGATCGTCATCGGGGCGGGCCCGGGCGGCTACGTGGCCGCGATTCGCGCCGCCCAGCTCGGCCAAAAGACCGCCGTCGTGGAGAAGGACAAGCCGGGCGGGCGCTGCCTCAACTATGCATGCATCCCCGCGAAGACGATCCTCTACTCCGCCGAGGTCTACGACGAAGCGCGCAACGGGGCCGCCGACCTCGGGATCAAGGTCGACGGAGTCAGCATCGACTGGGACGTGATCGGCAAGCGGCGCGAGAAGGTCTCGGGGACGCTCGCCGGAGGCGTCTCGGGGTTGTTCGACAAGAACAAGATCGACCTGATCGAGGGCGAGGGCGCGCTGACAGCGGAGGGCGACGTCAAGGTGGGGCGCAAGACCTACGAGGCCGGCGCGGTGGTGCTCGCGAGCGGCTCGGTCGCGATGCCGATCCCCGGGGTGGAGTTCGGAGGCCGCGTCGTCGACACATGGGGCGCCTGGTCGCTCCCGGAGCTGCCGCAGCGGATCGCGGTGGTCGGCGCCGGCGCGTCGGGCGCCGAGATCGCGTCCGCGTACGGGCGCTTCGGCACCGAGGTGACCCTGATCGAGATGCTCGACCAGGTGCTGCCCGCCGAGGACAAGGACTGCGCCAAGGTCGTCGAGCGCGCGTTCAAGAAGCAGAACATCGACGTCGTGCTCGGGACGAAGGTCGAGGGCGTGGACGCGGGCGAGGGCTCGGTCAAGGTGAGCTATGGCGACAAGCAGGCCGAGGTCGACTACCTGTGCATCGCCGGCGGGCGCGCGCCCGACATCGAGGCCCTCAACCTCAGCGAGGCCGGGGTCGAGACCGAAGAGAACGGACGTATCAAGGTCGACGAGTACCAGCGCACCACCAAGGACGGGGTCTATGCGATCGGCGACCTGGTCCGCGGCCCCGCGCTGGCGCACAAGGCGTCGGAGGAGGGGGTGATCGCCGCGGAGACGATCGCCGGCAACCACGTCCACCCGCTCGACCTCGACGCGGTGCCGGGAGCGACGTTCTGCCACCCGCAGGTGGCGAGCTTCGGGATCACCGAGCAGGAGGCCAAGGAGCAGGGGCGCGAGGTGAAGGTCGGCAAGTTCCAGCTCGGAGGAGTCGGCGCGGGGACCGTATACGACGACCGCGCCGGGATGGTGAAGATCATCGGCGACCCCCAGTACGGGGAGCTGCTCGGCGCCCACGTCGTGGGCAACATCGCCTGCGACATGATCTCCGAGCTCGTCAACGCGAAGGAGCTCGAGGGCGGCTACCAGGACGTCGCCCGCATCATCCACCCCCACCCGACGATCTCGGAGGCGGTGCTCGACGCCGCCCGCGCGGTCGACGGCTGGGCGATCCACCAGTAGCGGGCGGACTGTCCCATTGAGGCTCTCGGCCGCGACTCGGGGCGCCCGCCCGGGTTACGGTGCGCGGAAGCAAGTTCCTACTACACGGGAGGTTCCATGAAGCGGTTCAGGCGACGGCCCTCGCCGGCGTTGGTGGTCAGCATCATCGCGCTGGTCGTGGCGATGGCCGGGACAGCGGTGGCCGTCAACAAGGTCACCAGCAAGGAGATCAAGAAGAACGCGGTGCGCTCGAAGCACATCAAGAAGAACGCGGTGCGCACGGCGGACATCAAGGACGGCGACGTTGCGAGTGTCGACCTCCAGGACGGTGGCGTCACCAACGTCGACCTCGCGGCGGATGCCGTCGACGGGTCGAAGGTGGCGAACAACTCGCTCAGCGACGCCGACCTGTCCGACTACGAGGTGGTCGGCAACTCGTTCGTCAAGGTCACGGCCACCGACGGCGCGACTGCCGCTGCCGCCCAGGCCGCGGCGCCCGAGACGGCGCTGTTCAGCAAGGGACCGTTCGAGATCTACGCCAAGTGCTTCCGCGATGCGGGTGCAGATACCACCCACGCGGAGATCTACAGCCGGACGAGCGCCGATGGCTCCATCCAGGAGGGCGTCGACGACCTGCCGGGTGGTAACGCGTTCGCCGACTTCCTCAACACGGGAACGTTGGAGGCGGACCGCGTGCTCGACGACGAGATCGCGACCGGCAATGACGCGAACTACGACGAGAGCGAGTGGACTCTCGCCGCGCCTGATGGAACGGCCCTGAACGGGCTATTCGACGTCGGGGCCAAGAACGGCGACCTCGCCGGCGGCAACGGCCTCTACGGCGGCGGCAACGTCTGCATCTTCCAGGGCTCGATCAACGGCTAGGTAGAGCGGACCGAGCATCGCCGCACGGCGAGGCGGGGGCGGGGAAGGCGACTTCCCCGCCCCCGCCGCTCGCGCCGTCGACGGCTGGACGATTTCACCAGCACGCCGGACTCAGATTCCCGGCTGCGCCAGCGGCAGGCCGGCGGCCCGCGCAATCTCAGCCTGGCGCCGGTCGTAGCTCACGAACCACTCGAGATCCTCGGCGACCGTGAGGGCCGTCGCGATGTGGATCGCATCGAGGGCACGCAGATAAGCGTCGTCGAACCGGCCGGCCAGGATCAAGAGATCGCGGTCGAGCGCGACGAGATCGACAGTGGCGAGCACGCGGCCGGCGCTGGCCAGCAGCTCCTTCAGCGGCAGGCCAGGGCGTTCCGAGCCGAGCCGCCTCAGCGCCCGTGGGACCTCGGCAATTGCGAGCTCGCTGCTGGCGAGCCTCTCGCGTCGCAGGAAGCCCCGCAACGCTTCGGACTCCGTTTCGCGCGCGATCAGCTTGACGATCGCGGAGACGTCGACGTAGGCAGGCAGCTCAGTCCTCGCCCCGGACGTAGTCGAGGGCGCGGGTGAGCGCGTCTGGCGGCAGTCCGTCGAGCTCGATCGGCTCGATGTCGGCGAGTCCACCGGGATCGGCTGCGGGCGTGGCCCGCCCCTCCTCGATCAGTCGCGCGAGGGTGCGCCGCTGACCGGTCAGGGGAACGAGCTCAGCGACCGGCCGGTTCCGCGACGTGACCACCAGCCGCTCGCCCTCTTGAACCCGTTTCAGCACAGCGCTGAGATTCTGCCTCAGCTCGCGTGCCCCGATGCTGCCTGACATGTACACAAATGTAACACCTGAGTAAGCTAACCGGGGTGACACGTCCGATCTTCTACTTCGACCTCGGCTCGCCGTACGCCTACCTCGCCGCGGAGCGCGTCAACGCGCTCTTCTCCGAGAAGCTCGGCGAGCCGCCGGTGTGGCAGCCGATCCTGCTTGGCGGGCTGTTCAAGCGCTTCGGGCGCGACTCGTGGGCCAATGGGCCGGGCCGGGCCGACGGGATCGCCGAGGTCGAGCGCCGGGCGCGCGAGTACGGCCTCCAGGCGCTCCGCTGGCCCGAACCGTTCCCCGGTAACACCCTTCTCGCGATGCGCGTCGCCACCTTCGCCAAGCACTCGGGGCGCACCGTGGCCTTCGCGCTCGCCGCCTTCCGCCAGGCATTCGCCGCCGGCCGCGACCTCGACGATCCAGACAACGTGCTGATCGCGGCGGCGGCGTGCGAGCTGCATCCGCGCGCGGTGACCAAGGCGGTCGGGACGGACTCGATCAAGCGCGAGCTGCGCCATGCGACCGACGACGCCGGAGATCTCGGGGTGCGCGGCGTCCCCAGCGTGGTCGTCGACGGTGAGGTCTTCTGGGGCGACGACCGTCTCGAGGACGCCGCTCAGCGGGCCGTTACTTCTTCTTTGCCTTGAACTTGACCTTGAAGCTGTCGGTCGAGGACTGACCGAGGTCGTCGGTGAGGGTGGCGGTGATCGTCGCCTTTCCCTTCTTGCCGGCCTTGGCGGCCTTCTTGAGCGCCTTCTTTCCCTTCTTGGGGATCGTCAGCGTGACCTCGGTCGGCGTTCCCTTTGGGACCTGCGCGCTCACCGGCGCGATCGTGAACTTCTTGGCCTTCGAGGCGACCGCGCCCTTGGGCGCCTTCGGCGCCTTGCCCGAGCCCTCGACATCCGCCGTGGCGTTCTCGTTCGTGCACGTCACGGTGACGCTCACCTGCTTGAACGACTTCTGCGTCGCGTTGCCCGTCAGGTCGCAGGCCGGCGGGTTGAGCGGCTGCCAGGTGGGGTCGAAGTTGAAGACCGGCGCCGCGTCGCCGGTGAGCGGCGCGACGTTCTGGTTCAGGCCCGTGGAGTCGGCGAGGAAGATGTTGGCGAACGTACCCCCGGGTTCCTCCCTCGAGAACGCGACCCTCGTGCCGTCGGGGGAGAACACGGGCCCGAAGTCACCGCCCCCGCTCGTCAGCTGCGACTGATCCGAGCCGTTCGCACTCATGACCCGGAGATCGACGTCACCTGGTCCACTGTGCCTGAAGACGATCCTCTGCCCGTCGGGCGAGAAGTTGGGGTCGCGGTCCGATGATGTCGCCGACCCGCTCGTCAGGCGGGTCTGACCGCTTCCGTCGGCGTTCATGATCCAGATCCCAGCGGAGGCGCCCGATCCTTCGCTGCGAACGAAGGCGATCCTCTGCCCGTCGGGCGAAAACGACGGGTCAACGGCGACGGCCTCGTCGGGGTTTGCGCCCGGGAACGTGAGCTGGGTCTGGCCCGAGCCGTCGGCGTCCATGATCCAGATCTGGGTCGCCCCGGTGTTGTGCTCGAAGGCGATCCTCTCGCCGTCGGGCGAGAACGTGGGGTCGCGGTCCTCGCCCGTGCTGAGGCTCGTGAGCTGGGTCTGGCCGCTTCCGTCCGCCCTCATCACCCAGATCTCGCCGTTGGGGGTACCCGCGGGTGCGCGGCTGAGGGCGATCCACTCCCCGTCGGCGGAGTAGGACGGCTCCTGGTCGTACTCGGGGCCGCCAGTGAGCGGGGTCAGGTTCTGGCCTGTGGGGTCGATCGTGAAGATGTCGCCGCTGCTGCCCGCCGTGCCCGGGTCATGCGCGAAGGCGATCTTGCCGTTCGCCCCCGGGAACGCGGCGAGAGCGCCGCCCGCGAAGACGAGCGCGCCCGCCGCCACAGCGAACAGCGCCGTGAGTGCGATCCGGAGTCTCCTGCTCATCTCTCCCTTGTACCTCCCCGTAGAAGCTCGCGCCCGAGCTGCGGTTCCGTCGTCGCCCCACGGCACAGCGCGGACGGCTGAATTCGTCGAGCGAGCCTCCACGTCGGAGCGACGGCCCGTCTCACCGGCTTGGGGCACAGCCAGCCGCCCTGCGGCCGCGACCCTGATTCGAGCCCATCGCCACCGCGCCGATCCTCGGCTATCGTGCGAGCCACGGTGGCCGACGAGCAGGTTCAGGCCGAGGTCAAGACGCCCGAGCAGGTGACGGACGGCGCGGGCGGCCCCAAGCCGAAGCTCCCCGACGCCGGCACCTGCCGCGAGCTGCTTACGACGATGGCGCTGATCCGGCGCTTCGAGGAGGAGGCCGGACGCCAGTACCAGAAGGCCAAGGCCGGCGGGTTCCTGCACCTCGCGATCGGCGAGGAGGCGACGATCGTCGGCACCACCTCGGTCATGCGTCCCGACGACTACCTGATCGGCACCTACCGGACGCATGGGCACGCGATCGCCCGCGGCACCGACCCCAAGCGCGTCATGGCCGAGCTCTTCGGCCGCGTCGACGGCACCTCGCGGGGGCGCGGCGGCTCGATGCACATCTTCGACCTCGACAACCGCTTCATGGGCGGCTACGGCATCGTCGGCGGCAACCTCCCGCTCGCCGCCGGGTTCGGGCTCAGCTCGGACTACCGCGGCGAGGACTCCGTGACGGTGTGCATGTTCGGCGACGGGGCGTCGAACACCGGCAACTTCGGCGAGACGATGAACCTCGCGGCGCTGTGGAAGCTGCCGATCGTCTTTTTGGTCGAGAACAACCTCTACGGGATGGGGACCTCGATCGAGCGCCACTCGGCGGTCACCGACCTGTCGCGCAAGGCGGAGGGCTACGGCGTACCGGGCGAGAGGATCGACGGGATGGACGTGCTCGCCGTCCGCGAGAGCGTCGCGGAGCACATCCGGATCGCGCGCGAGGAGCGCCGGCCCACCATCGTCGAGGCGTTCACGTACCGCTTCCGCGGCCACTCCGCGGCCGACCCCGAGGTCTACCGCGAAAAGGAGGAGGTCGAGGAATGGCGGCGCAAGGACCCGATCACGACCTTCGCCGAGCGCCTGATCGCGGAGGACGTGATCACGCAGAGCGACCGCGAGGAGATCGACGAGCGGGTCGACCGCCGCGTGACCGAGGCCGTCGAGTTCGCCGACAACTCGCCCGAGCCGGCGCTGGAGTCGCTGTACGAGAACCTCTACGTGCTCAGCGAGCAGGTGCCCGGGTGGTACGCGGTCGACGAGCGCACGCCAGAGACGCATCCCGGCGAGCTCGAGCCGACCGTCGGCACCGAGGGCGAGATCCGCAAGCTCGCCGAGGCCGGGGCGGCGTACGCCGGGCAGGCCCAGACGCCGAAGCGAGCCTCCCGGGAGGAGCCGGACGCCGACGATCAGGCGGAGGGCGGCGGCGAGTCGAAGGACGACCCCGTCGAGGCGGATCCCGAGGCGCCACCCGAGGGATCGGGCTGATGGCCGTGATGCGGATGCGCGAGGCCCTCAACGCGGCGATGGCCGAGGAGATGGAGCGCGACGAGTCGGTCTTCATCATGGGCGAGGACGTCGGCGTCTTCCAAGGCGCCTTCAAGGTGACCGAGGGGCTGATGGACCGCTTCGGGGAAAAGCGCGTCCGCGACACGCCGATCTCCGAGAACTCGATCATGGGCGTCGGGGTCGGCGCGGCGATGACCGGCCTGCGTCCGATCGTCGAGTTCATGACCGTCAACTTCGCGCTCCTGGCGATGGACCAGATCGTCAACCACGCCGCCGCGATCCCTTACATGTTCAACGGCCAGGTCAAGGTGCCGCTCGTGGTGCGGATGCCGGGCGGCGGCGGCCACCAGCTCGGCCCCACCCACTCGCACAGCTTCGAGGCGCTGTACACCCAGATCCCCGGCGTGCTCGTCGCCGCGCCCTCGACCCCGGCGGACGGCAAGGGCCTGCTCAAGACCGCGATCCGCGACGACAACCCGGTGATCTTCATCGAGCACGAGACGCTGTACGGCGCCCGCGGCGAGGTCCCCGAGGACGGCGACCACCTGGTGCCTTTCGGGAAGGCGGCGATCCGCCGCGAGGGCTCCGACGTGACGATCATCGGCATCCTGCGGATGGCCCAGGTCGCCGAGAAGGCGGCGAAGACGCTTTCGGGCGAGCACGGGGTCGAGGCCGAGCTGGTCGACCCGCGCACCCTGCGCCCGCTCGACCTCGACACGATCCTCGACTCGGTGCGCAAGACCAACCGCGCGGTCATCGTCGAGGAGGGCTGGCCCCACGGCGGCGTCGGCGCCAACCTCGCCGCGCTGATCCAGGAGCAGGCCTTCGACTACCTCGACGCGCCGGTCCAGCGGGTCACCGGAGCCGACGTCCCGATGCCCTACGCCAAGCGCCTCGAGCAGGCCGCGATCCCCCACGCCGAGCATGTGGTCAGCGCGGCGCTTGCGTCACTCGAGGGGAGCCTGTAGTGGCGGACGAGATCGTCATGCCGCGCCTGTCGGACTCGATGGAGGAGGGAACGATCCTTCGCTGGATGAAGTCGGTGGGCGATGAGCTCGCGGTCGGCGACGAGCTCGTCGAGATCGAGACCGACAAGGCGAACATGGTCTATGAGGCCGACACCGCCGGGACGCTGATCGAGATCGTCGCCGACGAGGGCGACACGCTTCCGATCGGCGAGGTGATCGCCCGCGTCGGCGAGGCGGGCGAGGCGACAGGCGACGGGGCGGCGAAGAAGGAGACGGCCAAGGAGGCGGAGGCGCCGCCGGAGGACGGCGAGCCCGCCGGCGAGGAGCCAAGCGCCCCGGCCGCGACCGAGGCGCCCCCCGCGCCCGACCGGGCGGCCGAGCGGGCCGCCGAAGGCGACGGCCGGGTGAAGGCATCGCCGATCGCGCGCCGCCTGGCTCGCGATCGCGGCCTGGACCTGGCCGGGATCTCGGGATCGGGGCCGGGCGGAAGGATCGTCAAGGCGGACGTCGAGCACGCGGCGGCCGAACCCGCCGCCGCGCCGGCGCCCGCCGCTCCCAGGGCCGCGCCGGCGGCACCGACGGCCGGCGTCCGGGAGCGCCCCGAGACCGCGAAGGGCGAGGTCGAGACCGTCGAGCTGACGAAGCTCCAGCAGACGGTCGCACGCCGCATGGCCGAGTCGAAGGCGACCGCCCCGCACTTCTACCTCACCGCCGAGGCCGACATGAGCCGCGCGTTCCAGGCGCGGGCGAGGATCAAGGCCTCCGCCGGCGAGGGCGAGGTCGTGCCGTCGTTCAACGACATGGTCGTCAAGGCGTGCGCGATCGCGCTGCGCGAGTTCCCGCGCGCCAACGGCGCCTACCGCGACGGCAGGGTCGAGCAGTACTCGCGCGTCAACGTCGGGGTCGCCGTGGCCGCCCAGGACGCGCTCGTCGTACCGACCGTGTTCGACGCCGACCTCAAGGGACTGCGCCAGATCGCGACCGAGAGCCGCGCCCTGGCGGCCCGCGTTCGCGACGGCACCATCACCCCACCCGAGCTGTCGGGCGGCACGTTCACGGTCTCCAACCTCGGGATGTACGGGGTCACGAGCTTCTCGGCGGTGATAAACCCGCCCCAGGCCGCGCTCCTCTCGGTCGGCGCGATCGAGGAACGCCCCGTGGTCCGGGACGGCGAGATCACCACGGCCCGTCTGATGGCGATCACGCTCGCGTGCGATCACCGGGTGCTCTACGGCTCCGACGGCGCCGAGTTCCTCGCCCGGGTCCGCTCGCTGCTCGACGAGCCGCTCGGCTTGGCGCTCTAACGAGCGAGAGGCCCCAGGCCCGACTAAATCGGGGCGGGGCCTCTGCCCTCCGCTCAACTCCTCAGCAACTCCGGAAGGTGTCCTTGCCAGGACCGCCGTTGCAGTGATCGACACCCGGGCCCCCGTTCAGGAAGTCGGCGCCGAGACCGCCGCCGAGGCGGTCGTTGCCGCCGCCGCCGCCGACCTTGTCGTTAGCGCCTCCGCCCCTGACAACGTCGTTGCCGCTGCCGCCGCGGACGAAGTCGGCATCGGCCTGACCCTTCGCGACGTCGTTGCCGGAACCCGCGCAGAGCAGGTCTTTGCCGCCCAACCCGGTGATGCTGTCGTCACCACCCAAGCCGAAGATGACGTCGGTCGCCGGAGTGCCGGTGAGGACGTCGTTGCCCTCCGTTCCGGTGATCGTCGGGGTGGCCGTCTTGCAACTCCCGCCCTTCGGGGGCTTGTTGGGCGGCGCTGGCTGAACGGTCGTCGTGCTGGTCGCGGTGTTGTTCGCGGACTGGGGGTCCGCGACGTCGCTGGTCACCGTCGCGGTGTTGGTGACCGTGCCCGCCTTCTTGGCGGTCACGACGATCGTGACCGTCGCGGTGGCGCCGCTCACCACTGTCCCGAGGTTGCAGCTCACCTTCTGCCCACCCTCGACGGTGCAGTTCCCCTGGCTCGGCGTCGTCGAGACGAGATCGAAGTCGCTGGACGAGAGATCATCCGTCACCACCACGTTGGTGGCCGGATCGGGCCCGTCGTTTCGGACCTCGATCGTGTAGGTGAGCTGGCTGCCCTCGGTAACCGGGTCAGGGCTGTCGGACTTCGTGATCGAGAGGTCCGATGGCGCCAGAGCCGTCGCCGGGAACAGCACGGCCAATCCGAGCACCAACCCGGCGA
>DASPWW010000126.1:0-55054 GCA_035637595.1 Solirubrobacterales bacterium
CTCCTCGAAATCGATCTGCCCGATCGTCTTCTTGTTGCGGCGCGCGGCGAGGATCGCGGCCTCGTTCACCACGTTGGCAAGGTCGGCGCCCGAGAAGCCGGGTGAGATCTGCGCGACGCGGAGCAGCTCGACGTTCTTGTCGAGCGGCTTGCCGCGGACGTGCACGTCGAGGATCGCGCGACGGCCCTTGATGTCCGGGCGGTTGGTGGCGGCGATAAGGATGATGTTGTCCTTCATCTCGAAGCCATCCATCTCCACGAGGAGCTGGTTCAAAGTCTGCTCGCGCTCGTCGTGGCCGCCGCCCATGCCCGCGCCGCGGTGCCGACCGACGGCGTCGATCTCGTCCATGAAGATGATGCAGGGGGAGTTCTGCTTCGCCTGCTCGAAGAGATCGCGCACCCGCGAGGCCCCCACGCCGACGAACATCTCGACGAAGTCCGAGCCCGAGATCGAGAAGAAGGGCACCCCCGCCTCGCCGGCCACCGCCCGCGCGAGCAGCGTCTTGCCGGTACCTGGCGGGCCGTAGAGCAGGACGCCCTTGGGGATGCGCGCGCCGAGGGCCTGGAACTTCTTCGGGTTCTCGAGGAACTCCTTGATCTCGTGGAGCTCCTGGACCGCTTCGTCGACGCCCGCCACGTCGCGGAAGGTGATCTTGGGAGCGTCCACCGACATCCGCTTGGCGCGCGACTTGCCGAAGCTCATCACCTTGGAGCCACCGCCCTGCATCTGATTCATCAGGAAGACCCAGAAGGCGAAGAAGAGGATGAACGGCAGGATGTACGTGAGCAGCGACAGGATGCTCGACCCGCCTGTGCCCTCGACCTCGGTGGGGACGTCCTGGCGGCGCAGCGAGTTGACCAGGGTCTCCTCGGTGTTCTCGGGGTAGCCGGTCGAGTACTCGCCGCCGTCCGCCTCCTTGACCTCGACCGTGTGGTCCTTGGTCTGGATCGTCACCTGCTCGATCGAGTCGGGGTCGTCCTCGATCGTCCCGATGAACTCGTCGTAGCGCGGCGTCTCCTCCTGGCCGCTCGGACTGATCAGCTGATGGGCGAAGAACGCCAGCACGACGACGATCAGCAGCGGGAACCAGGCGCTCTTGAAGAACCGTCTCACGTCAGATCTCTAGTTCTCATTACGGGTTGTCGGCACAGCGGGATCAGATCCCAAGCACCACGACGCCAAAAAATCAGCGTACCAGGGTCGATTCGGCCCGCAAGCGGGCTATTCCTCTGCCAGAACTGCCACGTATTCGAGGTTGCGAAACCTCTGGTCGTGGTCGAGCCCGTACCCGATCGCGAAGCGATTAGGGATCTCGAATCCCACGTATCGGATCGGCAGGTCGACGCGGCGGCGCTCGGGCTTGGTGAGCAGGGCGCAGACCTCGAGCGAGGCAGGGTTCCGGGCCCGCAGGGTGCGGACCAGGTAGTGGAGGGTGAGCCCGGAATCGATGATGTCCTCGACGATCAGCACGTCGCGGCCCTCGATCGAGCTGTCGAGGTCCTTGAGGATCCGCACGACGCCGGAGGAGTCCGTCGCCGATCCGTAGCTCGTCACGGCCATGAAGTCGAGCTCGCACTGGACCTCGAGCGCGCGCATCAGGTCGGCGACAAAGAACACGGCGCCCTTGAGGACGCCCACCAGCACGAGGTCGCGACCCTCGTAGTCGCGGCTGATCTCCGCAGCGAGCTCGCCGACGCGCCGGCGCAGGTCCTCAGCCGTGACCAGGATCTCGCCCACTCTCGCCTCGTCTGGCGCGCCCACGCCGGGAAAGCTACTGGGCGACGCGCGCGCTGATGATCACGGCCTCGCGGGTGTCGGGGGCGAGGCGGAAATCCTCCGAGACCGCGACGCCGGCCACCCACGCGACGCGATCGCCTGCAGCGACGACCGGCAGCGTGTGGCGCAGCGACCGGGGCACCTTGCAATCGGTGAACAGATCCTGCAGCGTCTTGGTTCCCTGCATCCCGAGCGGCCGGATGCGGTCACCGTCGCGCCACGTGCGGACCACGAGGTCGCTGCCGAGGGCTGCGGCGTCGAGGGTCGCGCGCTCCGGGCCCGCCGGCTGGACGGGCCCCGCGCGCACTGCCGCCCGGACCTCCCAGGCGCCAAAACGGCAGCTGCCGGGGACGCTGAGCCGAACCGCCTCGGGCTCGTCCTCGTCGGGCAGCGCGAAGCGGATCACGCCCAGCTCGCAGACCGCGCGCAGCCCCCCACCGAGCTCGATCTCGCCCCCCTCGGGCTCCTGAGCGAGGCGCCAGATCTCGGCGGCGCGCTCCCGACCAAGTGGCACGTGGCGCCCGGCCACGCGCTCGGCGAGGCTCCGCAGCGCGATCCTCCGCAGCACCCGATCGGCCCCCGCCAGAGCCTCGACCGGCACGCCGGCCACGCCCCCTCCGGCCCCCCCGTCGGCGAGCAGATCGGCGGCGAGCCTCTCGAGCAGATATGACTCCTCGGCCAGCTCGGTCCGGGTGTCCGCGATGTTGCGCTCCACCGTCGGGCTGAGCTCGCGAAGCACCGGCATGACCTCGTGGCGGATCCGGTTGCGGGCGAAGCGCGGGTCGAGGTTCGAAGGGTCGTCCGCGAACGGAAGGCCGGCGTCGAGGGCGAGGCGCCGCGTCTGGCGCCGGTCGATCGCGAGCAGCGGCCGGACCAGGTATCCCCGCCGCCGCGGGAGGCCGAGCAGGCCACGGCGGCCCGGCGAGGCGGCGAGCCTGTAGACGACCGTCTCGGCGAGGTCGGTGAGGGTGTGCCCGGTGGCGACCCAGTCGGCGTCGCTGCGATCGCGCAGCTGCTCGGCGGCCGTGTAGCGAGCCTCGCGAGCCGCCGCCTGAAGGTTGCCATCCGGTGCCAGCGTGGGCCGCTCGACGCGCAGGTCGATGCGCAGCCGCGCGCACAGCTCGCGGCACGCGCGCTCGTCGTCGTCGGCGCTCTCTCTCAGCCCGTAGTTGACATGCAAGGCATGGACGTTGGGGCGCCCGCAGTGCTCGACGAGCCCGGCCGCCGCGCATGCGGAGTCTGGACCGCCCGAGACGAGCACGATGCCGCTCGAGCGCGCCTCGACCAGCCCGCTTTCGCGGACCGTCACGCAAAGCTCAGCGAGTGCCTCCTCCTTGCCCATCGCAGGTCGATGTTACGACCCGCACAGGCGGCGTCAGCGCTACGACGGTCGGACGATGAAAAGCTCCGCCGGCTCCGGGAAGCCCTTCAGGTCGACCTCGCCGATCGGTTCGAACTCGAGATAGTCGGATTGGCCGATCGCGTCGACGACCTCCCGCGTGACCAGGATCTCCCCCCCGAGCGCCCGGGCCACGACCCGGTGGGCGAGGTTGACGTCGCCGCCGAAGTAATCGCCGTCCCTGTAGACGGCCTGCCCGAAATGGACTCCCACGCGGGGCTGGGGACGCTCCCGAAACAGGCCCAAGAACCCGACCGCCCACTCCGTGAGCGTGACCGGGTCGGGCGAGACGATCATCACCTCGTCGCCGATCGTCTTGACGATCGTTGCCTCCGCGGGCAGGGTGTCCTCGACCGTCTCGACGAAGCGCTCGACCAGGTCCAGGGCCTCCTCGTCGCCCTCCTCTTCGGTGTAGCGCGTGAACCCGGTGAGATCGACGAAGCAGAAGGCCATCGAGATGCGCCCGATCTGAGAGTCGCCGGCGAACTCGGTCTCCATGTGGCCGACGACGTCCTGCTCGAGGTAGAAGCGCAGGTAGCGCGTGTGGATGTACTCCATGAGCGGCGAGGCGAGTGGCAGCAGCTCCCCTGCGAGGCCCTCCATCTCCTCCGCCATCTCGATCGCCGGCACCCCCTCGCGGATCAGCGGCTCGTGGACGTAGAGATGGAACAGGCGTACCTCCGCCTCGGCAACCTTGCGCAGCGACTGCGCGTACACGCGGACCATCTGCAGCAGGGCGACGAGCGGGAAGCCGGCGGCCAGCACGCGCGCGATCCATTTCAGCGCCTCGGCGTCCTGCTCGGTGAGGATGCCCTCGCGAGCAGTCGGCGTCCCCAGCAGCGCCATCAGCCGCTCGATCAGCTCCTCCTCGAGACCGCTGCGCTGCCTCGCCTCCTGGAGGCTGATCGTCCTCTGCGTGCTGGGAAAGAGCTCCTCGACGAACCCGAACGCGAGCCTCCCGTCACGGACGGCACGGCGCAGCGATGCCAGCGAGTGGCCTCGCTCTCGCATCCGCGACACCACCCTGGCCTGGGCGGCGGCCGCCGCCGTCCAGCGGTCGTCCTGGACCGGGATCACCTTCTGCTCGGCCCAGCGCCTCAGCGTCGCGGGCGACACCCCCGCTCGGCGGGCCGCCTCGTTGAGTGAGATCACATCGTCCGGCACTGCTTCGTCGCCTATCCCAACAAAGAGCGACGGGGTTGGTTACCCCGTCGCTTGCGGGCTAACGGCCCGCCGCGTCGGCCGGCGACGCTCGTGTGGCGCCTTGCGGGGCCGCCGCCTCCGCCCCAGTCGCCGGAGGGCGGGCGGGCGCACGGGCCCACTTTCGGCCTGCTGACTTGTTCACTCGCGGCAGAGCTTACGCCCGCCGACGCTACCGGTCAACGACTATTGGAGCTTCCCTACTCGCGGACTGTCCTGCTTTGGGCGTCGTATGAAAGCCCAAAGCAGGACGGTGGCCGGATTCGCCCCTCGGAATCTCCCTGAGAAGCGGCGCGGGGCGCGGCCCCCAGCGCTACAGCGCTAAGTGCGGGTAGCCGGAGCTGACCACCCGCCGGTAGGGCCCCGCGATCAGCTTGACAGCGGGCAGGTAGAGCAGTGCCCAGCGCGCCTCCCCGGAGGCGGTCATGCGCCGGCGGGCGATCGCCATCGGCACGCTCTCGCGCCCCTGGAGCCACTCGTTCGCCACCTCGGAGTCCATCGTCAGGCTAAGCCTCGGCTCCCATGGCGCGTCGCGCTCGAACGTCCATTCGAGAAAGGGGCTCGGCTTGTCGCTGGAGGCGACCTGGACGAGGCCCCCGATGTCGGGGCACTCGATGCGAATCCGCAGGCCGATGGCCTGGAGAGACGACCCGATGCGCGTGTCGCCGTTGACGGCGGCCAGGGCCTCGTCGAGCACATCGTACATCTCGGCCGCGGAGCGGAAGCCGTGGCGGGCGGAAGCACGTTTAGGTCGGGTGGCGGCCACCGCCGGCATCGTGGGCCGGAGTTTATGTGACGACGATCACGGTGGCGCCCACTTCGTCGAGTGGCACGTTCGACCGAACTATTCGGTTCAACGTTCCCCTCGCGCCGACGGGCCCGCTGACGCACCGCCGAGCCGCGCGCTAGAGAAACGCCGAGCCGCGCTTGACGAGGTTCTCGTAGAGCTTCTCCTGGATCGTCTCGCGGACGAGCTCCGAGATCTCGAAGACGAGCGCCCGGTCCTCTGCCGCATCGGCCGGGTGCTCGGAGAGGTCGATCGGCTCGCAGAACTCGATCCGCCATTTCGACGGCAGCGGTACGAGACCGAGCGGGCCGAGGGCCGGGAACGTCGGCGTGATCGGCACGAACGGCGCGCCGATCAGGCGCGCGAGCACGCGGCTCTCGGCGAGCTTGGGATAGATCTCCTCCGATCCGACTACCGCGACCGGAACGATCGGCGAGCCCGTGCGCAGCGCCACCTCGACGAAGCCTCCGCGGCCGAAGCGCTGCAGCCGGTAGCGCTCCGAGAAGGGCTTGCCGGTTCCGCGCACCCCTTCGGGGAACACCATCACCACCTGATCGGACTCCAGCAGGCCCGCGGCGTTGTCCGGGTTCGCCGGAACGCCTCCGACGCGACGCATGAACGCGCTCAGGAACGGGAGCACGAAAGCCCAGTCGAGGACCATGAAGCGCGGCCAGCGGGGCAGCGGATGCTCCTTCATGATCGCCAGCGTCATCATCGAAGCGTCGAAGGGAAACAGCGACCCCGCGTGGTTGGCGACCAGCATCGCGCGGCCGTGTGCGGGCACGTTCTCGACCCCGGTCGCGGCGACCCGCCACCAGTTGTCGTAGAGGAACTCGAACAGGGGGAACGCCGCCTCGGCGAACTCCTCGTCGAAGCCCCACTCGTCCTCGTGGTAGTCGCCGCGCATCCGCCGCGCCATGCGCTCGACCGAGCTGCGCAGGCTCGACGGCAGCCCGGTGGCCGCGCGCTCGGCGGCGTTGAGCGGATCGAGCCCCTCCTCGACCCCGGTGCGGAGACGGCGAAGGAAGTCGGCGATCGCCTCCGGCGCGGGCGCGCCACCGTCGGTCCCCGTCGCCTCGCGGGCCTCCACGGCTAACTCGACCCGACGACGTTGGCGATATCGCCCGGCCCCGGGACGCGTACCAGGCGGCGGCCGTGGTGCTTGGTCACGAAGTCGCGCACCGCGGCTGCCGCGTCGAACGCGGGCTCGAAGCCGACCTCGCTGCGGAGCCTCGTGTTGTCGACCCCCCGCCCGTAGCGCAGCAGCCGAACCCCGTCGCTGTATGCGCCGCCCACCCCGAGCCGGCGGCCCAGCTGGGCCAGGGCAGGCCCGAACAGCGGATGGGGGATCGGGATCGACGGCTTGCGCGCGAGTCGCAGGATGTGACTAAGCGAGATCGAGCCCGACGGCGCGACGTTGACGGCCCCGCGTACCGGGTTGTGCACCGCGGCCTCGAGCGCCCCGGTCGCGTCGGACGCGTGCACGAACTGGAGCCGCGGATCGAAGCCGAGCTGGGTCGGGACCGCGGGCAGCGACAGGAAGCGAACCAGGGGAGCATCGAGGTCCGGCCCGATCTCCGGCTGGTAGCGCAGCATGCAGCAGGTGACATCGGAGTGCCGGCGGGCGTAGTTGTCGAAATAGTTCTCGAGCTCGCCCACGTCGCGCTGGAACCGCGTCTTGAGCGGGTAGCGGCGCGCCATCTCCTCCCTGAAGAACAGCGGCGCGGCGCCCTCGCAGCCGTAGATCGCCGCCGAGCCCCTGACCACCAGCGCCTCCAGGGTCTCGGTTCGCTCGCACGCCGTCAGCAGCTGCAGCGCCCCGATCACGTTGATGTCGTGCAGGGCGCGGTCGGGCTTTCCGGGCGCCGGATACCACAGGAACGCGCAGTGCACGAGGGTGTCGGCCCGGGTGCTCGGGAGCAGGCGCGACAGCACCGGGCTGCGAATGTCGGCCTCGATGAACTCCGTTCGCTCGAGGTCGGCCGCCGGCGGCTCGGTGTCGATCCCGGCGATGAACTCGACCGCGGGGTCGCGTTCGAGCCGCCGCGCGAGGTCGCTGGCCCACGGGCTCGAGATCCCCGTGATCGCTATCCGCTTGCCGCGGGCCATCACTCAGGCTCTACTTCAGGCCGAGATCCGCCCTCGAGCCGCCGCTCGAGGGCCGCGACGCGGCGCTCGATCGCTTCGAGCTGATCGCCCAGCGCCCTGACCTCTTCACCCGTCGCGAGTCGCATCTCCTGGATCGCCTCGACGACTCGAGCCGTCATCGAGGCCGACGCCTCGCGCGCTTCCTGACCGCGGCGCGCGAAGCCCTCGCGTGCTCCCTGGCCGCGGCGCGCGACGTCGTCGAGCAGCTCCTGGGCCCGCCCGCGCGTCTCGGCGGCGGAGCCGGCTCCCACCGCGAGGGTGCGCTCGATCGCGGTCCGCAGGGCCTCCTGCAGGCCGCGCTCACCGGGAGGGCTCGACTCGTCCACGGCGGGTGAATGCTATGCGGTCCTATATTGGCGCGCGTGCCGATCGTGCTGCGCCCCACCGCGCCGGTCGCCGCGGATGCACTGCTCCCGGGCGATCCGGGGCGGGCGCTCGCGCTGGCTCAGGCCCTGCTCACCGAACCACGGATGAGCAACCACGCGCATGGGCTGTGGGGCTACTCCGGCGAGACGGCGGCCGGCCGGCCGCTGACGATCCAGGCAACCGGCATCGGCGGGCCGAGCGCAGCCCTCGTGCTGGGCGACCTCGCCGAGCTGGGAGTTCGCCGCGCGGTCCGCGTCGGGACCTGCGTCGGGCTGGTGGGCGACATCGCGCTCGCCGACACCGTGCTCTGCGAGCGGGCGCTCGCCGCCGACGGCACCAGCCGGGCTCTCGGCGCCGCCGGCGCCGCCCTCCCGGACGCAGCGCTGGCTCGCGCGCTGCTCACCGCCGCCGCAGGGGCGGCGCGGATGGAGCCGGTGGCGAGCGCGGATGTGATCCACGCCGACGGCGCCGCCGCCGACGGGGTTCCGGCGGAGCGCCGCCGCGAGTGGATCGACGCCGGCGCGGTGGCGGTCGAGATGCAGGCCGCGACGCTGTTCGCGCTCGGCGCCCGTCTCGGGGTCGCGATCGCGTGCCTGCTGGTGGTCTCCGACCTCGCCGGCGAACGTGGACGGCAACTCGGCGAGGCCGAGCTCGAGGCCGCAGCACTCGCAGGCGCGCGGCTCGCGGAACGAGCCCTCGCGCTCTAATCATCTAGGCCTTGGCGCCGCGCTTGCTCGCCGCGAGATCCTCGGAGATCTCGTCGAGCCTGTCCTCGACCTCCTCGAGGCGGCCCGACAGCGACCGCAGCCGACGCTCGAGGCGCTCGATGTCGGACGCCGAAGGGATGTTGAGCGCGCTCATCGCCGAGCGCTGGGCCGACAGCGCGCGCTCGCCGGCGCCCAACGTGGTCGCCAGGACCTGGTTGAAGAGCGGGTTCTCGAGCAGAGCCTGGGTCACCTCGCCGAGCGCTTCCTCACCGGCCGTCGACAGCCGGTCACGCAGGCCCTGTGCGGCCTCGTCTGGCTCGGCCAACCTCCGCTCCCTTCGCTCGACGATCGTGCGCGGTCAGCCTAGACGGTTTGTGAATCCGGGTGCGACGGGCTGTGCCCGTGCCTGAGAGACCCCGCCTGCGCTTCAAGCCCGACCGCGAGCGTGCCGATCCTTGAAGGCAAGGCGGGCACTGGCCCGCCATCGACCCATGGAACTGCTCAGCAACATGAAGTCCCCCTTGCGCTTCGGTCCGCACGGCTCCGGTACGGTTGCCGCGCCGGCCTCCGCGAGCGTCGGTTCAAGGTTGCACAGCGAGGAGCGAACAAGTAGCGTGTCCGTGCCTGAGAGCCCCGGGCATCCACGCCCGGCTGCGGGGGGTTCGCGCTGGCTCGCCGGCACCCGAGACCCACACGGATGAAAAAGCGGCTGCTCGTCATTCTGGCTCTTTCGGTTCTGGCGGTTGCGACCGTGGGCACCGTCACCGCGCAGTCGGCCGATCTGCTCGGTAGCGGCAGCGGCGACGTCTCGATCGACCTTCCGGGCGGCAGCGGGCTGCCCGACGTCACCGGCGCGCTGCCCGCCTGCTCCAACCTCAATGACGACGACGGCGACGGCGCCGTCGACCTCTCCGACCCCGGTTGCTCCGACCCCACCGACGCGAGCGAGGAGGATCCGGCGGCCGGCGGCGGGGCGGCGCCCCCGCCGGGCGCCCCCGCTCCGGGCTCCCCCCCTCCCAGCGCCGGCCCCACGGCTCCTAGTCCCGGCACCAGCGGCGGCACCGGCGGCGCCGGCGGCGGCGGGGCCGGCGGCGGCGGGGCCGGCGGCGGCAACGGCAGCGGCGGCACCGAGGCCGGCGGGGGTGACAACGGGCCGCGGGAGCCGATCGAAGAGCCCGACATCCGCAACCCGGACGGGACGCCGACGAACGCCAACGCCGGTCTCAGCATCGCCGACTTCGGCACGTCGCGGATCGGCGTCCCCAACTTCATGATCAACAACTTCGAGATCCCCCTCTACCTGCTGCCGATCTACCAGGCCTACGGCGCCCAGTACGGGATCCCGTGGGAGGTCCTCGCCGCGATCAACAAGATCGAGTCGGGGTTCTGCACGAACATGGGGCCGTCGACGGCGGGCGCGCTGGGCTGCATGCAGTTTCTGCCCTCGACCTGGAAGGGCTACGGCTGCGACGGGAACTCGGACGGCGAGAAGGACCCCTACAACCCGGTTGACTCGATCTGCGCCGCGGCCCGTTACCTGGCCGCGTGCGGGGGCAGGCAGGACCTTCGCGGGGCGATCTTCTGTTACAACCACGCCGACTGGTATGTCGACGAGGTGATCGCGGTCGCCGAGAACTACGGTGACCTGTCGGAGGGCCTGGTCAGCTCCCTCACCGGCCTCACCGAGGGCGCCCACTTCCCGGTCGCCGCCGACGCGCGCTATGCCGACGACATCGCCGAGCGCGAGGTCCTGGAGCGCTCGAAGGGCGACGACAACTCGTACGCGGCCGGCGCCCAGGTGATCGAGTCCTCCCCCACCCGCCGCGGGATCAACATCTACTCGCACGACGGCGCCCCCGTCGTCGCGGTCAACGACGGGGTCATCAGGAAGATCGGCCACTCCGAGAGGCTCGGGAACTTCATCGTCCTCCAGGACGGCTACGGCAACCGCTTCACCTACGCGCAGCTCGGCGACATCTCGGACGTCTATCCCGTGCCCGAGGAGCACAAGCTTTCGGCCGAGGACTTCGAGCTCCTCGGCTCCAAGGACGGCGGCGGCGACAAGCCCGATCAGCCGGCGACCGACACCGCGACGGCCAGCGACTCGGCGGGCCCGTCCGACTCGGACGACACCGAGCTCACGAACAGCCAGGACCTGCGCGAGCGGCTGTACGCCTTCCCGGAGCGTCCGAACGTCGTCGACAGCGCCAGCCTCACGGGCCAGCTCGACGACCTGCTCGGAGACCACTTCCCCGGCTACGAGACGGTCAAGAAGTACCTCGGCGGCGTGCTTAAGTTCGACGACGACACGATGGACATGCAGCAGCTCAAGGAGGGCTCGAGGGTCGTCGCGGGAACGGTGCTCGGCCGGATCGAGAAGACCGACGACCTGGCGCCCCACGTGCACTTCATGATCAAGCCGGCGGGGAAGGGCTCGAAGCGGATCGATCCGAAGCCGATCCTCGACGGCTGGGAGCTCAACGAGCAGACGGCGATCTACCAGTCCCGCAACCAGAACCCCTTCACCAACGTGGACGCTGGCCAGGTTCTGCTGATGTCGAAGCCCGAGCTGCAGCGCGACGTGCTCAACGATCCGCGCCTCGAGGTCTATGCCTGCGGGCGCGAGGACATCCAGACCGGGCAGATCGACATCCGCATCCTCAAGGCGATGGAGTACCTGACCGCCCAGGGCTACCGGCTGGTGATCACGTCGCTGAAGTGCGGCCACAGCGTCTACACGAGCTCGGGCAACGTGAGCGAGCACTCGACCGGGGACGCGATGGACATCGCGATGGTGGACGGAATCCCGATCCTCGGCAACCAGGGACAGGGGTCGATCACCGAGGCGGTGATCAACGACCTTTGCATGCTCCAGGGCCCGATGCAGCCGCACCAGATCATCTCGCTGATGGACGGGATCTGCGAGCCGACCTTCGCGATGGCAGACCACGACGACCACATCCATGTCGGATTCGCGCCCGGGTACACCGACAACGAGCTGGGTCAGCAGTTCGAGAGCGTGCTCGACCCGGATCAGTGGCAGCGGCTGATCCAGCAGATCGGCGATATCGACAACCCCGACGTGCCGCAGGGCCCGTCGCAGTACTCGCTGCCCGCGGGCAAGCAGGACCGGGCAAGCGACTCCCACCTCGGCGAGTAGAGACCTAGCCCCGCGAAGCTGCTTCCCTTCGTCCAGCTCGAGTTCCCCGGCAGGGTGGGGCTCGACGACGGCCGCTACCTGGTGCGTCGCGACGGCGACGCGAGCGAGGTCGTCGTCGTGGAGACGCTGGGCGCCCCCCCGGCGGGCCGTCCGCGGCGGCGGCGGAGGCGCGCCGCGGCTGTCCCTGACGACCCGGGGGCGGCCGCGCTGCCGCTGACGCGGCTGACGGTCGTGACCCCAAACGAGCTCGGAGGCGCCGCCGACTCGGCGCGCTGGCTCGACGAGCTCGCCGGCGACGCGACCGCCACCGACACGCAGGTCGAGGCCGCGCTGCTGCTAGTCAACCGCGCCCTCGCCGCCCACCGCGCCGGCTCCCAGGATCCCTACGTGCACGAGCTCTCAGCAGGGAGTGCGGTGGCACTGCGGATCGGCTACGGCACCGGGGACGAGGTCGCCGATGGCCGCTGGAGCGACGCCCGCGAGGTCCGGCCCTCGGAGGAGCGGCGCCGCCGGACCGACGTCCTTCAGCCCCAGGAGCGCGTCGCCGCGGTGCTGGGCGGCCGCGACGAGGTGCTGGTCTGCGAGACGCTGGTGCTGCGAGCCCGCCTCGACCTCGACCAGGGTCGCCCCCGCGAGGCCGCGCTGCAGCTGCGGATCGCGCTCGAGGCCCTGCTGCGCGAGCTCTCCGCCGAGCCCGGCCCCGGCGTCCGCGAAGACGTCGAGAAGCTCGAGGCGATTCGCGAGGAGATCGTCGAGGCGGCGAACGAGGCGCTGCTCGGGGCGCTCGAGGAGGCCCGGATCGCGACGCTTCGCGACGCCCTGGCGCGCTGCGAGCGGGCGCTGCGCCGGCGGCGCGTCGGGACCTGACGGGCGAGCGAACGTCAAAGGTGCGCTGGGTAGGGGAGCTCAGCCGGTAGCTGGCAGTCTCTGGCCGACTAGGCACAACATGACTATCCGGTACCTCAGGCTGGGGCGTCGCAAGTCGGGGCGACGGCGAATCCTGAGCCGCTGTCCTGGATAGGAGTCGCAGAACGACCCGAGGGCAGGACGATGGACGCGGCTAGGCCCGGCGCAGTGCGGAGGGGAAGTCGGGGGACGACTGAGTCGTTGGCTATCGAGCGTCCTTAGTCCTGGAGCGCCGCCAGCACGGCCGAGAGGTCCTCGACGACGTCGCCGTTCATGCGCACCGCCGCGTCGTCGTCGTAGGGGGTCGGGCCCTTGGTGACGATCGCGAGGGCTCCCCCCGCCGCGAGCGTCAGCTCGGGAAGGCCGGCCACCGGATAGACCTCGAGCGACGAGCCGACGCACAGCAGCAGGTCGGCGCGCCCGGCGAGCGCCTGCGCCTCCGACATCGCCGCCTCCGGCAGCAGCTCGCCGAAAAGGACGACGTCGGGCTTCACGTAGCCGAGGCAGGTCGGGCACACGGCGACGCCGTCGTCGTCGAAGAGTGACTCGACCTCCTCGAGCGGCCACGATGACGCGCACGAGGTGCAGCTCGAGGTCTCGATCGAGCCGTGGACCTCGATCACCCGCGAGCTTCCCGCCCTGCGATGCAGCCGGTCGACGTTCTGCGTTATCACCGCTTCGAGCAGCTCCCGACCCTCGAGCTCGACCAGAGCCTCATGGGCGGGGTTCGGCCGCTTGTCGGCCAGCGCCTCGAAGCGGGGGCGATAGAAGCTCCAGAAACGCGCCGGGTCGCGGCGGAACGCCTGGATCGTCGCGACCTCCATGGGGTCGACTTTCTCCCAGATCCCCGTGCCCGGGGAGCGGAAGTCGGGGATCCCCGACGGAACCGAGATCCCCGCGCCGGTGAGCGCGACCACCCTCTCAGCCTCGCCCAGCAGCCGCGCGAGCTCCCGCGCCGCGGTCGACGTCCGTGGGGCGACGGGCGACACGGCCTTGCCTACTCGCCCTTCCAGTGCGGCTTGCGCTTCGCCAGGAAGGCGGAGATGCCCTCGCGGCCGTCCTCGCTCATGAACGCGGTGGCGAAGCCGGCCTTCTCGGCCTCGATTCCCTCGTCGAGGTCGGCCTTGTCGGACACCGACTTGATCTGCTCGACGGCGACCGGCGCCTGTCCGGCGAGCTTGCGCGCCCAGGCGATCGCCGTGTCGAACAGCTCGTGGTCGGGAACCACCCGGCTGACCAAACCGGACTCGTGGGCCTCGGAGGCCGTGATCCCGTCGCCCATCAGGTTCATCTCCAGGCCGCGGGCGGGCCCCACCAGCCTCGGCAGTCGCTGGGTGCCGCCGAACCCGGGAATGATCCCCAGCCTGATCTCGGGCTGGCCGAACAGCGCCGAGTCGGCCGCGAGCCGGAAGTCGCACGCCATCGCCAGCTCGCAGCCGCCGCCGAACGCGATCGAGTTGACCGCGGCGATCGTCGAGATGCCCTCGCTGCCGAACTCGCGCAACAGCGCGTGGCCGCGCTCGCTCACCTCCCGGCCCTGCTCCGGGTCGGCCTTGGTGAACGCCTTGATGTCGGCGCCCGCCGAGAAGACGACCGGAAGCGACGAGTAGATCAGCATCGATCGGATCTCGTCGGAGGCCTTGACGCGCTCCCAGACCGTGCCGAGGTCCTCGATCACCTGCGGCGCGATCGCGTTCATCGGCGGGTTTGCGAGCCACGCGATCGCCACGTCGTCGCGGGTCTCGAGCTTGACGGTCTCGGGCTGGTCGCCCTCGTCGGGCTGCGCGTAGGCGTAAAAGCCCTGTCCCGACGCCGCCCCGAGCCGGCCCTGCGCGACGAGCCGCTTCAGCGTCCGCGGCGGCGCGAAACGCTCGCCGTGGGCCTCCTCGAGCCTCTCGAGCCTCTCGAGCACGTTGTCGAGGCCCTCGAGGTCCGCCTTCCAGAATGGAGGGAAGAGGTTGCGACGCGGATCGAGCCCGGCGCCGGCCATCAGCCCGAGGTCGATCTCGCGCGTCGTGCAGACGCCCTCCTCGAGCACCATGCACGCCTCGACGAACGCCTTCAGCGTCCACATCTCCGCGAGGTCGTCGGGTGGGTCGGCGTCGCCCTCGACCTGCGGCTCGCCATCGGCGTAAAAGCCCTCGCCGCCCGATTTGGCGCCGAGCTTGCCCTCGTCGACCAGCTTCTTCATCCCCTGGTGGACGTAGAAGCGGTCGCCATAGGACTCGCGCAGATGCTCGGCGACGTGGAGAACGGTGTCGAGGCCGAGCAGGTCGACGAGCATGAAGGGGCCCATCGGCGCGACGTTCGCGGCTCCGACCCCCTCGTCGATCTTCTTGATCGACAGGCCCTGCTCCTCCTGAGCGCGCCAGATCTCGCTTGCCCCGGCGTTGAGGATCCGGTTGACCACGAAGCCGGGCACCTCGGCGCAGGTGATCGGCTGCTTGCGGATCGCCTGGGCGAAGTTGATCGCCGCGGTCACCGTCTCCTGCGAGGTGTCCTCACCCTCGACGATCTCGACAAGCGGCATCACCGAGGCCGGGTAGAAGAAGTGAAAGCCCACCAGCTTGTCGGCCCGCAACGTCGCGTCGCCCATCTCGGTGATCGACAGCGACGAGGTGTTGGAGGAGAGGATGGCGCGCCCCGGCGTCGCCTCGTCGAGCTCGCCGAACACCTGCTGCTTGATCTCCATCTTCTCCGGCGCGGCCTCGATGACGAAGTCGACGTCTCCGAACGAGTCGTAGCTCGTCGTGCCCTCGATCCGCCCGATGACCTCCTCGAGCTGCTCGTCGGCCTGCTCCTGGGTGAGCTTCTCCTTCTTGACCAGGCGGCCGAGCTGCGACTTGGTGACCTCGCGGGCCTTGTCGAGCCCCTGGTCGACGAACTTCTGGTCGACGTCCTTGAGCACGACCGGGATCTCGGCGGCGGCGATCACCTGCGCGATCTCCCCTCCCATGGTGCCGGCACCGACGACTGCGGCCTTGAAGACGAACATGGCCCTCCGTTCTAGATCAGAAAGCTGGGGTCGTGAGCGGGCGCGAAGGCTATAGAGCGCGGTCGGGCGGTGCGCGGTCGGGCGGTGCCCCCTCGGGCGCCTCGGCCAGCTCGGTGACCTCGCGGCGCAGCCGCTCGAGCGACCGCGCCAGCGAGCGCTGCACCTGGGACCGCACGAACAGGAAGTCGGTGAGCGGCCAGAACGGGCCGCGGCGCCGCAGGCGGTAGTCGACCTCCTGTGTCACACGGGTGGCCGGGGGCTCGCCATCCGCCACCGGCGCGATCTGAAAGCGGGTGGTGAGCTCGCCCTCGCTCGCATCGTCTGAGAACGCGATCCGATGCAGGCGGCGTGGCTCGTGCTCGAGCACCCGCTCGGTGACGAGCCCCCGCCCGGCCGGAGTCGAGCGCCAGCTCAACGTCCCGCCCTCATCCGGATAGCCCTCGGAGCTCTCGACGCGGCCGAAGCCGTCCACCCACGAGGGCCACGTGCGGGGTTCGAAGTAGACGGCGCAGACCTCCGCCGGCGAAGCGGAGATCATCACCGACTCCGCGGTCCTACCCACGGGGACGGCGGAGGGCGGCGGAGCCCCCCTTGTAGATCTCGCGCTTGATCAGCGTCACGGAGCGGATCACGGAGTCTAGGAATGGCTCGAGGTCGGCGACGAGGCGACGGTACTCGGCGCGGCCCGCCTGGGTGATCGAGTAGTAGCGCCGGGTGCGCTTGTCGGGGTGCTCCCAGCGGCCCTCGATCAGCTTCCGCGCCTCGAGCTCGCGCAGCAGCGGGTACATCGTGTTTGGGTTGACCGAGATCACGCCCTGGGTGATCTGCTCGATCTCCTCGATCAGGCGGTTGCCGTACGCCGGCTCGCGGGCAATCAGGTGAAGCACCAGCAACGGGAAGACGTCGCGGCGCCGCAGCTCTCCGCCGAAAACGTCGGACGGGCGCCCCTTGCGACGCGTGGCCGTGGCCGGCGCCTTCGCCGCTCGCGCCGTCTCCGCGACCGCCTCCGCGACGGGCTTGGACGTCTTGCGCGCCACCGCCGGCGACTATAGGTGGTGCGCAGGGCGGTCTGTGAGGCGCTCACACACCGATCCCCCGCGCGCGCTACCGTGGAGGATCAACTAACCGGGAGGAGCAATGGGGAATCTCACAGTCCACGACCGCAACCAGTACGAGCGCGCCGGCTACACCGACTCGCCACGGCTCAGCGGCACCGCCGAGCGCCGCGTGATGGTCGCCTACACCATCATCGGCCTGGTCGTGCTCGCGGTGCTGACGTTCGCCGCCGTCCAGGTCTTCGACGGCTGGCATCACCTGATCGTGATCGGCGACCTGCTCGTGATCCTGTTCGGGCTCGCGGCCTGGGTCTGGCCCGAGCGCAAGCACGTCTAGCAAGGCGCGCGACATGGCGGTCAAGCTTCATCGCTGCAGCACCATGTGGCTGAAGATCGACCCGCACCCCTGCTGGCGGGTGCAGAAGGCGCTCGACGAGACCGGAGTCGAGTACGAGGTCGTCAAGCATTCGCCCCGCCGCAGCAAGCGCGACGATGTGGAGGAGCTCAGCGGCCAGCGCGTCTTGCCGGTGATCGAGCTCCCAGACGGCGAGTTCTACCGCGCCGAGTCGAAAGAGATGGCGGAGCGGATCCGCTCCGGCGAGCTGTCCTCCCCCCCAGCCGAATAGGTCGCGACCGGAGGGGCCTGCGGCCGCGGGGTGTGATGCACCTCACTGACGCCGGCCGGGGCGCGGGCGTACGGTCGCATGGAAGCTACGAAGGAGGGACCGATGGCCAACATGGACACGACCCAGCGGGTCCAGATCGAGCGGATAGACCTCGACTATCCAGGCGCTACTCGGCTTCTCGGCGTCAGGTCCGCTCGGGGTCTCGCCGTGTACACCGCCGTCACCGTGCCGCTCCTGGGCGTGCTCGGGTGGGCGGCGTTCACCGGAATCGAGCAGTGGTATCAGTGGATCGTGCTTGGGGCGTTCGTCTTCACGACGATCGGCGTCATGATCGCGATCAGCCCAGCGCGCCGCGGCTAGCCGGCGCTCCTACAGACTGACCGCTGGGCGGCCCCGCCTCAGGCGGGCGCCGCCTGCTTTTCGGCGTCGACCTGCTCCTCGGCCTTGACGGCGTCGCTCGCCCGGTCGCGCTCGGGTGCGGTCGGCTTGTCCTGGCGCGGGCTGAGGATCTCGCGCGCGATCACCAGCCGCTGGATCTGCGAGGTGCCCTCATACAGCTGCATGATCTTCGCGTCGCGCATCAGCTTCTCGACCGGATACTCCTTGATGAAGCCGTAGCCGCCGTAGACCTGGACGGCGTCCACGGCTACCTCCATCGCAGTGTCGGCGGCGAAGCGCTTGGCGTGTGAGGCGGCCAGGGTGTTGCGCTTTCCCTGATCGTGCAGGATCGCGGACTGCCAGACCAGCAGGCGGGCCGCCTCGATCTTGGTCGCCATGTCGGCGATCATGAACGCGACGGCCTGATGCATCGCGATCGGGACGCCGAACTGGACCCGCTCCTTCGAGTAGTCCGTCGCGAACTCGAAAGCGGCCTGGGCGATCCCGACGGCGAGCGCGGATACCCCCGGTCGTGTGCGGTCGAGGGTCATCATCGCGAGCTTGAAGCCGTGGTTCTCCTCGCCGAGCAGGTTCCCGGCGGGGACCTCGACCTCGTCGAAGGAGATCAGGGCGGTGTCGGAGGCGCGCTGGCCGAGCTTGTCTTCCTTCTTGTCGACCGAGACCCCATCGGCATCGCGGGGGATGACGAAGGCGCTGATTCCTCGGTGCCCGGCGTCGGGATCGGTCTTCGCGTAGACCGTGTACCACGAGGCGTGGCTGCCGTTGGTGATGAAGCACTTCGAGCCTGAGATCACGTACTTGTCGCCCTTCTTGACGGCGCGCGTCTTCATCCCGCCGACATCGGACCCGGCGTCGGGCTCGGTGAGGCAGAACGACGCGAGCTTGGGCTCCTCGGTGAGCATCCCGAGGTACTTCTTCTTGACGTCATCCGAGCCACCGAGCACCACCGGCGTGGCGGCGAGCCCGTTGGCCATCAGCGACGTGCCGATGCCCGAGCATCCCCAGCCCATCTCCTCTTCGATCAGGCAACCCGAGAGCATGTCCAGCCCCGGCCCGCCGTACTCCTCGGGCAGCTCGGCGTTCATCAGGCCGACCTCCCAGGCCTTCTCGACGATGTCCTGGGGCCACGTCGCGTCGCGGTCGTACTCCCAGGCCACCTTGCGGATCTCCTTCTCCGCGAAGTTGTGCGCCATCTCGCGCAGGTCCTTCTGCTCGTCGGTGAGGGTGAGGTCGACCAATTCAGCTCCTTGGATCGGGGTCCGGGGCAAGTATGGCTCCCGGCCGCTCTCGGTAAACCGATTGACTGGTCAGTCAGCCAGTCCGCTAGGGGGCAGGATACCGAATCCGGCGCAGCGGAAACCAGACGGCTGATTCCGAATCCGCGTGTGCCAGGCGCGTCATCCGGGCGCGCGGGGGGTTCGGGATCCGCCGTCCGACCACTGGCGCGCGGGCCTCCCCGCCGGGGCCAGGCCGCCGCGGTCCCGTCACTCCCATGCGTGTCCGCGTCGATAACCTTGCCGAGTGGTCCCGCTCGCGCTGTCAAACGGAGACGTGCTGCTGATCATCGGCTTCGTCGCGATCCCTGTGGCCGCGCTCATATTCGTCCTCGGCGCCGGGTCGGCACTGCGCCAGATCGGCAAGGGCCCGTTTGCGATCGAGCAGGAGCTCCCGCAGCGCAGCGCCGGCACCCAGGTCCCGGTCTCGACCGAGGTTCGCGAGGCTGAGATCCGCCAGATGGTCGAGGCAAAGTCGTATCGCCAGCAGGCCCGCGGAGAGGCCCCGCTCGACATCGACGCCGAGGTGCAGAGGCTGCTCGACGACCGCCCCGCGCCGTCGCTCGGACGCGACGACGAGCTTCGCACGGAGGTCCGCCAGCTCGTCGTCGCGCGCAACGAGCGGCGGGCGCGCAAGGGCCAGGAGCCGTTGGACGTCGACGCGGAGGTCGAGCGCCAGCTCCGCGAGCTGGAGAATCTGGGCCAGTGAGCAGCGAGCCGGAGATGGAGTTGGAGGATCGGATCACGGAGCTCGAGGAGCTGGCGGTCCGCCCGGGGACCTACTTCAATCCCCAGACCGAGGTCCTGGTGATCGTCGACGACTCGACGTCGATCGACCAGAGCGTCTTCAACATGGAGGCCTACGAGGGCGCCGAGTGGGTCAGGATCTCGGATGAGGTGCCGGTCAACGAGGAGCGCCGCGACGAGCTGCTGGAATCGTTCCAGACCCACTACCACCCCGGCGCGACGGGCTCGGTGTCGGGCACGGCGCTCGAGCAGGGCGACGACGAGCTCGACGAGGACGAGACCGGTCAAGATCCCGGACGGGAGGACTGATGGGCGACTACACCGTCGCGAAGAGGGAGGACGCATTCGACTTCATGGCGCAATACCCGGGCTTCGGGGAGATGCGCTCGTTCACCGATGCGCTCGGCGCCGAGCAGGTCGCGTTGACATGGCGCCGCATGCCGGAGGACACGGGCGGCAGGGGCAGCTACGGGCACCGCCACAGGACCCAGGAGGAGATCTACTTCGTGGTCTCGGGAAAGGTCGCTTTCAAGCTCGGGGACGACGTCTTCGAGGCTGGGCCCGGCACCGCGGTGCGAGTCCCGCCCGAGGTCCTGCGCTCGGTCCACAACGACGGCCCCGACGAGGCGCAGCTGATCATCTGCTCGCCGCGGGTCGACGACCCCGCCGCTGACACCGAGCAGGTCGACGACTTCTGGCCCACCGACTGAGCCCGCATCCGGCGCCCGGGGCCCTCCCCTCCCCTCCCGCCCCGCAGACCGGGCGACTGGTCGCCGAGCGACCCAGTGCCGAGGCGCACCTGGAGTTCGCGCGGCGCCTGTTCGCGGATCCCCGGATCGCGGCGACGCTATGGCCGCGCCATCTCGGGGGCCCGCGAAGCGCCTCTCAAACCCAGGCGGTGTTCGAGCGCGACCTCGCCCACTGGGATCGGCACGGCTTCGGGCAGTGGTGGTGGCGGCTCGCGGACGGGGACCAGCTGGTGGCCCGCGGGGGCCTTCAGTGGACCCTGGTCGAGGGCGAGGCCGCGATCGAGGTCGGGTGGGCGGTGCTACCGGAGCGCTGGAACGTGGGAATCGCGACCGAGCTTGCCCGGGCCTCGATCGACGTCGGGTTCAGCCACCTCGGGCTCGACTCGCTCGTCGCCTACACGCTCGTCACCAACTCGGCCTCGAGAAGGGTGATGGAGAAGGCGGGGCTCGTGTACGAGCGCCCGGTGCGTCACCTCGACCTGCCGCACGTCCTCTACCGGCTTAGCCGCGGGGAATGGCGGGTGCTGACGCGCCGCGAGGCCGCCGGCGGCTAGACGCTCGATCCGCCCACTACGCGAAACCGAACGCGAGCGCCAAGATCAGGTAGACCGCGAGCAGCTGGACGCCCTCGAACCACGTCGACTCGCCCTCGTGAGTCACGTAGTTCGCGATCAGGACCGCGATCAGCAGCGCGCCGAGCTCGTAGCCGTTGAACACCAGCGCCAGCGGCCCGGGGCCGATCACGAACGACGCAATCACGAGCACCGGGGCGACGAACAGCGCGACCTGCGCGCTCGAGCCGATCGCGATGTTGACCGCCAGGTCCATCTTGTTCTTGTAGGCGACCAGGACCGCTACCCAATGCTCGGCCGCGTTGCCGACGATCGCGACCACGATCACGCCGATGAAGAACTCGCTCAGGCCTACGGACTCGGAAGCCTCCGCGATCGAGCCGACGAGGATCTCCGACATCACGGCGACCGCGACGCCGGCGATCGCGAGCATTACGACCGAACGGCGGGCGCTCCAGTCGAGCGTGTCCTCCTGCTCGTACGCGGGGTTGAAGAGGTCGCGGTGGGTTCGCAGCGAGAAGACGAGCCCGGCGACGTACGTGAACATGAGGACGACCGCCACCGCCACCGAGAGGCTCTCGACCTTCGATCCGTAGTCGACGAGCTCGTCGCCGGCGGACGGCAGCCCGATCCCACCGGCCAGCTCGAATATCGCCGGCATCAGCAGCGCCGCGGCGGCGAGGAACAGCATCAGCGACTGGACGCTGGCCGCCGTGGCGTTGAAGCGCTGGCGATCGCGGCCCAGCCCGCCTACGAAGGTGGCCGCTCCCAACACCAGCAGAATGTTGCCGATGATCGAGCCGATGATCGACGCCTTGACCACCTCGTGCAGCCCTTCGCCGAGGGCGAACAGGGCGATGATCAGCTCCGGGGCGTTGCCGAACGTCACGTTCAGGAGACCTCCGATCCCCGGCCCCGAGCGCACCGCGAGCTCCTCGGTGGCGACGCCCATCAGCGCCGCCGTGGGGACGATCCCCAGCGCCGCCGCGAAGAAGATCGCCCCCGCACCCGCATCGGCCAGCTCGAGGACGATCGCGATCGGGATGAACGGGACGAGCAGGTACGGCCAGCCCTGGGCGCTGAGCAGGGATCGGGCAGGGGGCTGAGGGCGGGCGCTCATGGTGCCGCAAGCCTAGGGGGCAGCGGGGTCGCATTAGACTGCCGTCACGTGAGGACGCGGCGATTCGGCAGCACCGACCTCGAGGCATCGGAGATCGGCTTCGGGACCTGGGCCCTCGGCTCGAACTGGTGGGGCGATGTCAGCGAGGCCGACGGGGAACGCCTCTTGCTGGCGGCGCTCGAGCTCGGAATCAACTTCTTCGACACCGGCGACGCCTACGGCCGCGGGGCGAACGAGGAGTTAGTCGGGCGAGTGCTCGCCCCGCACCGCGATGAGGTCGTGCTGTCGACGAAGTTCGGCTACGAGCTCGGCGAGGGCCGCCGCGAACACTCCGAGGGCGAGCGGCCACAGCGCTGGGACGCGGCGTTCGTGCGCGACGCTATCGAGGCGAGCCTGCGGCGTCTGAGCACCGATCGCATCGACCTCTACCAGCTTCACAACCCGCGCATGGACGCCATCGAGTCGGACGAGACCTTCGAGGCGCTCGAGGACCTGAGGGCGGCCGGCAAGATCCGCCACTACGGGGTCGCCCTCGGGCCGGCAATCGGGTGGCGCGACGAGGGGCTGCGGGCGATCTCGAAGCGATCGATCAGCTCGGTCCAGACCGTCTACAACCTGCTCGAGCAGGAGCCCGGCCGCGATCTGCTGGCATCCGCCACAGAGCACGGCGTCGGGGTGATGGCCCGCGTCCCGACCTCGAGCGGCCTGCTCGACGACAACCTCACGCCCGACACGAGCTTCCCGGAGGGCGATCACCGCCGCCACCGTCCCCGCGAGTGGCTCGTCGAGGGCCTCCAGAAGATCGAGCGGATCCGCTTCCTGTGCGAGGGCAGCGGTCGCACCATGGCCCAGGCCGCGCTTCGCTTCATCATCGACACCGGGGTCACGACCGTGATCCCGACGATCACCAGCGAGGCCGAGCTGCGCGAGTATGCCGGCGCCGCCGACGTCCCCGAGCTCGGCGCCGAGGAGCTCGAGCGCGTCGACGAGCTCTACGCGCGCAACTTCGACGTCGAGCCGGTCAGCGCGTAGCGGCCCTGGCGGGGCCGGCGCTCACCGGCGTCAGAGCTGGCTGGCGCAGTCCGCGATCTCGCTCGGCTTGGCGTTCTCGATGCAGTCGAGGTAGGCGCCCTGGTCGCCCCCGCCGCCTCCTTCGGGAGCGCCGCCGCCCCCGCCCACGCCGGGGATTCCTCCCCCACCGATGCCGGGGATGCCGCCTCCGCCGCCGAGCGCGTCGAGCGGCAGGTTGCCGGTGTCGAGCTGATCGAGCAGGTCGTCGAACGGCTTGGCCTCGGACGGCGCCTCGATCGTCTGCGGCTCGTTGACCGCGCCGAGGCTGACCGAGAAGTCGATGCTCGCGCTCTGGACCGGCACCAGCAGGGCCGCCGCCTGGGGCGCCGTGACCGCGAGGCTGAGGTCGAGCCGCCGCAGGATGTCGTCGTCCTTGCCCGAGTAGACGTCGAAGCTCGCCTCGTCGATCGCGTCCTCGAGCTGCGAGGTCAGCTGATCGAGCTGGCTCGCCGGCAGGAACTGCCCCGATGGGCTCGCCGCGATCGCCTCGGCCGCGAGGTTGCCGATCTCCTCGATGTCGATGTCGCCCGAGACGTGCACGGTCTCGGTGCCCTCGACGTCCTCGTCACCCTCGTTGTCGAGGTTCGTCACCAGGCTCAGCGGGTCGACGTCGCACAGCGACGCGTCGAAGCCACCCTGCTGGGCGGCCTGCTGGCAGCGCTCCTGGAAGTCGCCGCCCGTGCCCTGCTGCGACTGCTGGGCGCTGGCCGCGTAGTTCTGCTGCGCCTGCTTGAAGACGTCGTCGGGAACCTTGTAATCGTCGCCCTGGTAGCTGACGTACAGGGCGTCGCCTGTGGAGATCAGGCCGCCGTCGAAGTCAGCGCTCTGACCGGCGCCCTCGCCGCTGACGCTCGCGGTGAGGTCGAACTGCGGAAACTGCCCCTGCTCGGCCTGCTCGGCCTCGAACGGCCCGCTGAGCGATACGTCGACGCTGCCGCTCGTGGCCCCCTCGACGGAGCCCGAGATCGACATGTCGAGCGTGCCGCTGTCGACCTGATGGTCGCCCGAGAAGGTCTGGGTCAGGACGTCCTCGGGGTCCTCGTCGCCGCCCCCGCAGCCGGCGACGAGAAGGCCGGTGCCGAGCAGACAGGCGGTGGCGATTGCAAGCAGCTTGAAACGGGCCAAGTTCGAATCCCTCCTGCGCATCGTGGGCGGACCGCGCAGAGTAGCGGAGGGCCGATCCCGATACGCTCGGCGGCCGATGAAGGCGCCCCGGACCATCCTCTACACCGGCAAGGGCGGTGTCGGAAAGACGAGCGTCGCAGCGGCGACGGCGCGGCGCTGCGCGGCAGCGGGGCTGCGCACGGTTGTGCTGTCGACGGATCCGGCCCACAGCCTGTCGGACTCGCTCGAGGCCGAGCTGGGCGGGGCGCCGACGCCGGTCGCCGAGGGCCTGTGGGGTCAGGAGGTCCAGGCCCAGCGCGAGATGGAGCGCAACTGGGGCGCCGTGCAGCAGTGGCTGGGGGGACTGCTTGCCGACCGCGGCGTGATGAGCATCGCCGCCGAGGAGCTGACGGTCCCCCCGGGGATGGACGAGCTGTTCTCGCTGCTTCAGATCAAGCGCCACCACGAGTCCGGCGACTACGACGTCATCGTCGTCGACTGCGCGCCGACCGGGGAGACGCTGCGGCTGCTGTCCTTTCCCGACATCGCGCGCTGGTGGCTCGAGAAGGTGCTGCCATGGGAGAAGCGGCTGGTCAGCGCCGTCCGCCCGATCGCGCGCACGATCCTCGACGTCCCGCTGCCGAGCGAAGACGTCTTCTACGACGTTCAGCGCCTGGTCCGCAACCTGATCGCGATGAACGAGATCCTCCGCGACCGCGAGCACGCCTCGATCCGTCTGGTCATGAATCCAGATCGGATGGTCGTCAAGGAGGCGCAGCGCACGTTCACCTACCTCAACCTCTACGGCTACCTGACCGACGCGGTGGTCGTCAACAGGGTCTTTCCCGACGACGTCGCGGACGGCTATTTCGGGTCGTGGCGCGAGCGCCAGCGCGAGCAGCTCGACGCGGTGTTCGAGGGATTCGCGCCCGTCCCGGTGCTGACCGCTCGCTACTTCGACGCCGAGGTCGTGGGCGCCGAGATGCTCGACCGGCTCGGCGCCGAGCTGTTCGCTGAGACCGCTGCGCACGAGGTGCTGCACTCCGAGCTCGCGCACCGGCTCGAGAGCGAGGACGGGCGCACGGTGCTGCGCCTGTCGATCCCGTTCAGCGACAAGGGTGACATCCGCCTGCGCAAGGTGGGGCCGGAGCTGATCGTCGGCGTCGGCCGCGAGAAGCGCACTATCATCCTGCCCTCCGCGCTCTCGGAGCGGCGTCCCTCGGGGGCGAGCTTCGAGGGCGGCACGCTGAAGATCAGCTTCGAGGATGGCCGAGCCGCAAGACCGAAGCCGCAACCGGGCTCCGTGGGAGGCGACGAGCCGCCCGCGTCGGGCAGCGGGCGCCGCCCGCGCCGGCGGGCCGGGCGCCAGGCACAGCGCGCCTGACGAGTGGACCTCGGCGCTCGGCGGCGGAGAGACCGAGTGCCTCGACTGGTGTCCGATCTGCCGCACCGCCGACGTCGTGCGTGCCACCACCTCGCCGGAGCTCCGCGAGCAGCTCAACCAGCTTCAGCGTGAGGCGCTGATAACGGTCCGCTCCCTGCTCGACCACTATCTCGAGCGCCTTGACGAGGAGCCCCGCCGCGCGAGCCCGGTCGAGGAGATACCGATCGAGTAGGGCCTCCGGGGGCGAGGGGGTAGACGCCGACCGCGCCGACGTGACACAGATCACGCATCGCGCAGGCGAGGCTTGCGTATCGTTGAGGTGATGGCCGGCGGGGTCTGCCCAAGCTGCGGAACGGAGAATCCGCCGCGCGCGCGATTTTGCATGTCGTGCGGGACCGGGCTCGCCCCAGCCTGCCCCTCGTGCGGCGCCGAGAACCCCGCCGAGGCGAAGTTCTGCATCGAGTGCGGCAGCTCGCTCGCGGCGCAGGGTGCGCCGCCGGGCGACGCGGCGGCTGCGGCGTCGCCCCCGGGGGTCACCGCGGCCGGGACGACGGCCGCTCACGTGCCCGCCGGACCCGTTCCCACCCCGGAGGCGCTGCCGGAGGAGCGGCGCAAGGCGACGGTCCTCTTCGCGGACCTCTCCGGCTACACGGCGGTTGCCGAGCGCATGGACCCCGAGGCCGTCAAGTCACTTGTCGATCGCTCGCTGCGTCGTCTGGGACAGGAGGTCTCGCGCTACGGGGGCCGCGTCGACAAGTACATCGGCGACAACGTCATGGCGGTCTTCGGTGCCCCTGTGGCACACGAGGACGATCCGGAGCGCGCGGTGCGCGCGGGGCTCGCGATGCAGGCGGCGATGCCCGAGATCAACGAGCAGTTCGCCGCCGAGGCGGGGGTCAGCTTCTCACTCCGTGTCGGAATCAACTCCGGCGAGGTGCTCGCCGGAAAGGTCGGCGACGAGTACACGGTGATGGGCGACCCGGTCAACGTCGCGGCACGGCTCCAGTCCGCCGCGCGTCCCGGCAGCGTCACCGTCGGCACTGTCACCCATCGCCTGACCAGGGCGGCCTTCGAGTACGAGGAGCTCGCACCGCTCGACCTGAAGGGCAAGTCCGAGCCCGTTCCCGCGTGGGAGGCGGTCCGTCTGCTGGTCCCGGGAGTGGCAAGGCGCGCGGCGCGCGCCTCGACCCCGCTGATCGGCCGCGAGGACGAGTCGGCGCTGCTCGCGTCGCTGTTCGAGCGCGTCGTCAGCGAGGGCCGGCCCCATCTCGTCACGGTGATCGGCCAGGCCGGCGTCGGCAAGTCACGGCTGCTGCGCGAGCTGACCGCGAAGCTCGGCGAGCGCCCCGAGCAACCCGCGCTGCGCGAGGGGCGCTGCCCGGCGTACGGGGCCGGGATCGCCTACTGGGCGCTCGGCGAGGTCATGCGCGGCCAGTTCGAGATCCTCGACACCGACGACTCGGACGTCGCCTGGGGGAAGCTGAGCCGCGGGATCGAGGAGCTGATCTCGGACGAGACCGACGAGCGTCCCGAGCGGATCGCTGCCCTGATCGCGCGTCCGCTTGGCATCGAGGTCCCCGAGGAGATCGCGACCGCCGGCTCGGTGGTGACCGGCGGCACCCCGAGCGCAAGCACGCCGGGGCGCGAGGGCGAGGATCCGCAGCAGACCCGTGACCGCCTGTTCTCCGCCGTGCGCTCGGTCGTCGAGGCGGTCAGCCACCGCCGGCCGCTGGTGCTGGCGATCGAGGACATCCACTGGGCCGACGAGGGAATGCTCGATCTGATCCAGTACCTGGCGCGCTGGGTGCGCGGCCCGGTGGTGGTCGTCTGCCTCGCTCGCGACGAGCTGCTCGAGCGCCGGCCGGGTTGGGGCGGCGGGCGCCGCAACGCGACCGCGATCTCGCTCGAGCCGCTTACCGACACCCAGGCCCAGGAGCTGGTCACCGCGCTGTTCCCGGACGGGGAGGGGAATGGCAACGGCCAGCTCGTCTCACAGGTCGCGGAGCGCTCCGGCGGCAACCCGCTGTTCGCCGAGGAGATGGTCAACCGGATCAAGGAGGAGGGGACGCCGGACGCCGACACTCTCCCCGAGACCGTCCACTCGGTGCTCGCCGCCCGGCTCGACTCGCTTCGGCCGCTCGAGCGCCGCGTCCTCCAGCACGCCGCGGTCGTCGGCGAGACCTTCTGGCAGGGCTCGCTGAGCTCGCTCGCCGCCGATGAGGGCCTCGACCTCGGCGAGGCGCTCGCCGCGCTGCAGGAAAAGGACCTCGTGGTCCCGAGCGCCGGCAGCAGGCTCGCCGGCGAGCACGAATACGCCTTCAAGCACGCCCTGATCCGCGACGTCGCCTACGGCACGCTGCCGAAGTCGGTGCGCTGTCGCAAGCACGCCGAGGTGGGCCGCTTCATCGAGGAGCGGTCCGGCGAGCGCGGCGAGGCCGTCGTCGCGCTCGTGGCGGAGCACTACGGGCGCGCCGCGGCCCTCGCCCCCAGCGCCAACCTCGACCCCGGCGAGCGCGAGCAGGTCTCGAGCCTCGCGCTGAGCTTCGGGGAGTCGGCCGGCGACGCCGCCGCGGCGCTGTACTCGAACCAGGAGGCGCTCAACCACTACAGCGGTGCACTCGAGCTCACGGACGCGCTCGACCCGGTCACCGAGGCCAGGATCGGCGAGAAGCAGGGCGACGTCGCCCTGCGGCTCGGCCGCGTGGACCAGGCGGTCGAGGTCTGGGAGCGCTGCCTCAACTACCACCGCCGCCAGGAGGACCTGGCGCGGGTCGGGGACCTGCACCGCAAGATCGGTGCGGGCCTGTGGCACAAGGGCGAGCGCGAGGCGTCGATCGACCACTACCAGAAGGGGATCGACCTGCTCAAGGACGGTCCGCCCTGCCTCGAGCTGGTGCGCCTCTACGAGGAGGCGGCGTCGCTGTACATGCACACCGGCGACAACATGCTCGCGATCTACGCCTCGGAGAAGGCACTTCGGCTCGCCGAGCGGCTCGGGGAATCGGCCGCCGCAAGCCGCGCCCACGGGATCTTCGGACGCGTCTTCGGGCGCATCGGGGACTCCGCCAAGGCGCGCGAGAATCTCGAGCGCTCCGTCGAGCTGGCGCGTGGCTCCGACCTGGGCGAGGCGGTGCGGGCCCTGCTCACGCTCGGCTACCACCTCGAGGTCTCCGAGGCCGAGTACGAGGGGGCCGCCTCGGCCTACACCGAGGCGCTCGAGCTCGCCGAGCAGGTCGGCGACCTGCCCTCCCAGGTCGAGCTGCACGCGGCCCTCGCCCAGCTCGCGGTCTACCGCGCCGATTGGGAGCAGGTCGAGACGTCGACGGAGGCGAGCTCGATGCTGGCCGAGCGCGAGGGGCTGCTCGGCAAGCTGTGCTTCCCGTACGTGATGCGGGGCGTGCTGCGGTGGCGCGAGGGCGACTGGGACGGCGCCGTCGAGGTGTGCCGCCGCGCCCACGAGCTCGGCGAGCAGGTGGGGCGCTCCGAGGTCGCCTTCTCGGCGCTCTTCTGGCTCGCGGCCGCGCTTCGCGACAGCGGCGACTACACCGGCGCCGAGACCGCTCTCGCGCAGGCCCTCGACGTCTGCGAGCGGGCCGGGCTGATCGCGCAATCCATCGAGGCCATATCAGCGCGCGCCGTGACGATGGCGCTTGGCGGGCGGCTCGACGCCGGCCGCGAGGCCGCCGAGGAGGCCGAGCACCTCGCCGAGCGGCTCCGTTACCCGGTCGGCCAGGCGGCGACCTCCGAAGCGCGGGGAGCGACCGTTCCCCCGGCGACCGCCGGCGCTGAGATCCTCGCCGGCGCGCGCGACTCGTGGCTCGAGCTCGGCCGTCCGCTCGACGCCGCGCGTTGCGTGCTGCTGCGCGGCACGCGGCTGCGCGACGCCAACGCCGAGGCGGCCGCCACCGCGCTCCGGGGGGCCGCGGTGACGTTCGAGGAGCTTGGCGTCAAGCACCTCGCGGAGCGAGCCCGCGAGCTCGTTCCGGGTTAGCCGCGCCCGACGGGTGATGCGACGATGCCGCGGCTGAGCCGCCCCGATGGCGCGGAGCTCCACTGGGAGGCGGAAGGCGATGGCCCGGCCGTCGTGATCACACCGCACGCGTGGGGAATCCCGGAGCTGTTCGAGCCACTCACCCGCGATCTGGCACGCGATCACCGCGTGCTGCGCTACGACGCCCGCGGGAGCGGCCGCTCCTCGCGGCAGGGGCCCTACGACATGCTGACCGGCGCCGAGGACCTCGCCGCGGTGACTGCCGAGGCGGGGGGCCCGGCTGTCGTCATTGGCCTCGCCGACGCGCCAAACAGGGCGACCCGCGCGGCCGTCGAACACCCCGAGCTCATTGCCGCCGTGATCGCCATCGGATCGGCGCCGATCGCGCGCTCGACGCTTCACGGAACCGAGGCGCTGATCTCCTCACCGACGGTCGTCGACGCCTTCCTCGACATGATCTCGACCGACTACCGCGGCGCCATGCGCCCCCTGATGACCGCCGTGAACCCGCAGCTCAACGAGGCCGAGGTGCGCGAGCGGGTCGACAGGCTGGTCCGATACACGCCCCAGGACGTGGCCGTCGCGCGGCTGGGCGCCTGGGCCGATGACGACGCGACCGACGCCGGGCGGGCGCTCGGCGATCGGCTGTGGATCCTCACCTCGCCGGTCACCGCGGGGCCGTGGTTCCCGTCGATCGACGTCATGGACGCCGTCCTGCGCGAGCTGCTGCCCGACGCCCACCGGGTGCCGATCGAGGACGGAATCGTCAGCCGCCCCGATCTCACCGCGGACGTCGTGCGCACGATCACGGCCGAAAAGCTGACGAGTGCGCCCGAGCGGGGACGCTCGACCTAGGCCAGGCGCCCCCCGGGGCTCACTGCTCGCTGTGGTCCTTGCCGGGCCCGCCGACGAGCTCGTCGATCCCGTGGCCTCCCACCAGCCGGTCCCTGCCCCGCTCCCCGAACAGCGAGTCGTCGCCGGCGCCCCCGGAGAGCTTGTCCGGCCCGTCGCCGCCGAGAAGGACGTCGCCGCCGCCCTTACCGCGCACCACGTCGGCACCGCCGCCGGCGCAGATCACGTCATGGTCCGGGGTGCCTTGGAGCCTGTCCTTCCCCGGCGTCCCCTCGATCGTGCACTCGCTACCGCCGCTTGCGAGCGGCGCCGGGGCCTCTGTCGCCGGCGGCGGCGAGTAGCCGCCGTTCAGCGGCGTCACCTGGAGGGCCGGATCGGCCGCGATCTCGGACTCGCAGTAGGGGACGTCCACCCACTGCTTGTTGGAGAACATCCGCGTCTGGTCGGCGTAGTACGGGGACTCGGGGTTCTCGGACTGGGAGTAGGTCAAGATCGACTGGTCGGCGACGGGGCATCTTTCTGCGGATCCACCGGCCCCCGCGTCCCCATCGTCGAGGAAGCTCGTCACCATCACGAAGCTCGACCCGTGGGAGACGTCGGGGTAACCACCTCCACCCGGGTTCCATGAGACGTTGATCGCGTTGAAGACGCCCAGCGACCCCGGCCCGCCGTGGATCGGGATCTCCTCGCCGCCGCGGGGCTCGAACTGAAAGCCGCGCAGCGGAGCGTCGAGGGGGATCCCGGCGTCGCGCAGGTCCCGGACCGCTCCCGCCAGCGCCTCTTTGACGTCGGGGTTATCGGTGTTGAGGCCCCGCGGCGTGTTCACGGGGTCGGCGGGATCGAACGGCACGTCGAAGACGGCGGGCGGAGGCAGGAGCGGGACGTTGGTCTGCCCTCCGACGTCGAAGCTGAACGCCCTGCTCACGAAGCGCCGGAACAGGATCGCGCCGTTGGAGTCCAGGTTGTCGTGGAGGTCCCAGGCCGCGAGGATCGGGCACGCCTCGGAGACGTCGACCGGCGTGCCGGTGTCGTCGAGCAGAAAGCCCCCCGGCGCCTGCTCGCACATCTCGACCAGCTCGTCGCGGAACAGCTCGCCGGCGTACTGGCGGTCGGAGAACACGATGTCCTGGAGCTGGGCGAGCGTGAAGCGGTTGCCGGGCCGTCCGTCGGTCCCCGCCAGCCGCGCGATGACCATCAGCAGGCCGCTGCGCGTGCGCAACGAGCGCTGGGTCCGCTCGTCGCCGATGATCCGGTCAAAGCCCTCGAGGGGCTGCTCGGGGTTCGACAGCCAGTAGCTGTCGTTCGAGTTCGTGACGTAGTCGTCGCGGAAGAGCGAGGGCAGGTTCGAGGGCCCGAAGGTGCCGGGCTGAACCGCATCCGGGTCAGAGCCCCACTCGCAGCTCGACCTCGAGCCGTCCAGGATCGGAAGCCGCAGCGCCTGGAACGTCGCGGCGCCGATCGGGGTGTCGCAGACCGCCGCCTGCTCGTCCGTGACGTGGGGGACGACCGAGAAGTCCGCGTAGTAGGCCTCGCCCGAGGAGTCGGCGGCGATCGTGTTGACCCACGGGATCCCCTGGTTTCGCCGCAGGACCTGATCGAGCTCGCGCACGCTCTGGGCCTGGTCGGTCTCGAAGAAGTGGTTGAGGTAGCGGAAGTTGGCCGCGTTGGCGTCGCCCATCGCGAACGCCTGCGCGTTGGTCCACGGCAGCGGGACGCCGACCAGGGAGTTGAAGATCGGGCCGTGATGGGTCGAGTAAAGGGTGCGCGAGCACTCCAGCAGGCCGCCTCCGGTGGGGCTGCAGTCCGCCGGGCGGTCCGCCGGATCCGCCGGGTCCTTCGCGGTCACGGTCACTCCGTCGGACTGCATGTCTCGGAACTGGCCGTCGTACAGGTACTGGGTCGGCTCGGCCGGATTGAGCGTCTCCTCGAAGGGCGTAAAGCGGTACGCCGTGGAGACCGTGTGGCTCCACGCCATGTTGTCGGTATGGCCGATCAGGATCAGCGGGACGCCGAGCAGGCTGGCGCCGCTCACGTTGAGCTCGCCCGGGATGGTGAGCTGGGCCTGGTAGAAGCGCTCCGAGCCCTGCCATGGGAAGTGCGGATTCGCGAGCACCATCCCACGCCCGTTGTCGGTCGCCTCGGAGCCCAACCCGTACGCGTTCGAGCCGATCCCGCCCAGCAGCGATCCCAGTCCGCCCGCCTCGAGCCCGCGCGCGATGTCGTCGGGGCTGCCGACGCCGGGGCCCGGGAGGCCCGCCGGCGGCTGTGCCGACCCGATCCCGTCGATCGCTACGCCTGCGCTCGCCAGCAGGGCGAGCTGGTAGAAGCGCCGGTAGGCGTCCATCTCGGTGATCTCGCGCACCCAGTCCTCGCCGCGGCAGCGCGGGTCGGGGAGGTTGTCCACCCCGGTCTCGCGCAGGTACTGGTTGTAGCCCTCGACGTAGCCGCGCACGAGCTCGCGAATCTCCGGCTGCGGGCCCTGCGGCGGCGGCTGGTCGAGCAGATGCTCGACGACCTCGCGATCGATGATCCGCTGGAAGAAGAAGTCGCTGTTGAGGTTGTTGGCGGTGAATCCGTTGCCCTGGAAGACGTAGCCGTTCTCGGGCCCGAACCAGCGCGAGCGGTCGGCGCGCACCGTCACGTACGAGTCGGCGGCGGTGCAGATCTGGTCCTGGGCGAGGGCGTAGCCGTAGCCGAGACCGAGCCCGCCCCAGTCGCCCGCGATCACGTGCGGGATCCCGTGCTCGGTGCGCCTGATCGTGGCGCGAAGCTCCCCGGCCCGGTCCGCGGTCGCGTCGACCGTCCGCGAGGAGGCCGTCGCATTCGTCGCGCTCCCGCCGGCCGCGCTCGCAAGCGACAGCGCCGCGGTCGAGAACACGACCAGCGCCGACGTGAGTGCGGTGCGTCGGCCCATGTGCCAACCCTAACCGCAGCGCCCCGGCCGATTGCAGGTTCTCCGATCGCACGGAAATACAATCGGTCGGTCATGCCCGAGGATGCCGCGCCGGCGAAGACCTGGATCCTGACCGGCTCGCTGGAGAACTTCCGCATCTACGTCGAGCGCGGCTTCGACGTCATCGGCTTCAAGGAGCGGCGCCGCAACCAGGCCACCGAAGTCGAGCCCGGCGACCAGATCGTCTTCTACGTCACCGGAGTGCAGGCGTTCGGCGCGATCGCCAGCGTGCGCTCGACGATGTTCGAGGACCGCACGCCGATCTGGCCACGGGGCCGAAAGAAGCGCCCGGAGGAGTACCCGTGGCGCGTCGAAGCGCAGCCTGTCGCCGTGCTCGACGAGGCCGACTTCGTGCCGGCCGAGGAGCTCGCGGGTGAGCTCGAGCACGTGCGCAAGTGGCCCGCGGAGCACTGGCAGCTCGCCTTCCAGGGCCAGCTTCGAACGATCGGCGAAGCCGACGCCGACCTGCTGCGCTCGCGAATCGCCTCGGCCGAGAGAGCTACGGCCCGCACGTGATTCACGACCGCCACTTCAGCATCGACGAGGCCAACGGGCTGCTCCCGAAGGTCAAGCCGGTGCTGCAGAAGCTGCGTGACGCCAAGGACCTGCTCGTCGACGAGGACGCCCACGAGCTGCTCTCCGACGCCGCCCCCGCGAACGGCGGAGGCGAGCCGGGGCGCCAGGTCAGCGAGGCGTTCCTCGAGGTGCGTCGGCTGCTCGGCGCCCTCCAGGAGGCGGGCATCGTCGTCCGCGACATCGACCGCGGCCTGATCGACTTCCCGGCGATCCGCGGCGGTGAGGAGGTCTACCTGTGCTGGGAGCTCGGCGAGGACGCGGTCGAGTTCTGGCACGACCTCGAGACCGGGTACCGGGGTCGGCAGCCGCTTGACTGACCTCTCGGCCCTTGCCTGAGTTTCTTCGCTCGCTCGGGGCGCACGAGCGGCTCGCCGCGCTCGGGATCGCGATCGTGGCGCTCAGCCTGCTGCTGCCGTGGTACGGGATCAATTTCGCGGGCGGACTCGTCAAGACCCCGCTCGGAGCGTTCGGCTTCATCGAGGTGGCGATCCTCGTGACCCTCGCGGCCGCCGCCTACCTGATCGCCCGCACGGAGCGCGGCCGCGAGCTCCCACATCCTCTCCACATCGGGACGCTGATCGCGGCGGCCGGCGCGTGGACGGCGGTGCTGGTCGCCTATCGGATCTTCGACCGGCCCGACTTCGGCCCTGAGGCGGGCCCGCTGTCGGCCGAGCGCGTGGGCCTGCGCTACGGGATCTTCATCGCGCTCGCCGGCGCCGCGCTGATCGTCGCCGGCGGGCTGCGGCGGCGGCGCGAAGAGCTCGCCGCCGACGAGGCGCACGACCCTGACAGGCGGGGCGCGGAGGGCGAGGAGAAACGGACCGGCGAGTGAAGCGGGGCGACTGGGGGGCCGCCCCGCTTCGGTCTCGCCGTGGGGTGCTCCGTTAGGGGGTCGTGCAGGTAATCGGCTCATCGCCGATCTGCACGTTGCAGGAAGTACTACCGGATCGATCGGACCGGCGTCATCCAGGCGTGAGATCTGGACGTACCTTCTGGACGTTTGTTCTAGGCGGGGGAACTCCCCCCAGGGGAACCGCCTTCAGGGCCGCGTCAGCGAGCGGACAAGCCCGCGGTCGTGCTCGTAGTCGAGCAGCTCGAGCGCCCGCGCCGGGTCGAGCCAGCGAACCTCGTCGATCTCGTCGCTGGGCTCGAAGCGGCCGCCGAGCGGCCGCATCGACCAGTAGCGCACCAGCTTGTCGCGCCCCTTGGAGTCCCGATAGCGCGCAGGGTCGAGCTCCTCGCCGAGCTCGCAGCGCATCCCGGTCTCCTCGCGAACCTCGCGCAGCGCCGCGTCTTCGAAGCTCTCGTCCTCGCGCAGCTTGCCCTTGGGCAGCGACCAGTCGTCGTACTTGGGCCGGTGGACGACGGCGACCTCGGGGCCGTGCGGTCCGTCGCGGACGACGCCGCCGCCCGCGGCCCGCACCTCCGGCTCGGAGTCGGATCCCGGTGTGGCTTGCATGCGCAAGAGCCTAGGTACCTTGACGCGATGCGCCGGGAACTGGAGGAGCTTCGCCGGCGGCTGGCCGAGATCGTCGACCTGAGCCGGGCGGCGAGCCTGCTCGCCTGGGACGAGCGCACGATGATGCCGCCGCGCGGGGCCGAGGCGCGGGCCGACCAGCTCGCCACGCTGGCCGCCGTGCGCCACCGGATGTTCATCGCGGACGAGATCGGGCGCCTGCTCGACGCCTGCCGCGCCGAGGCCGAAGCGCTGGACCCCGATTCCGAGCCACGCAGCCTGATCCGGGTCGTGACCCGCGACTGGGAGAAGGCGCGACGCGTCCCGACCGAGCTGCGGGCCGAGATCGCTCGCGCCTCGGCGCTCGGGGAGGCAGCTTGGCGCGAGGCTCGCGAGCGCTCCGACTTCGAGCTGCTGCGCCCGCGCCTGGAGCGAAACGTCGAGCTCAAGCGGCGCTTCGCGGAGCTCTACGACGGCTTCGAGGGATTCGAGCATCCCTACGACCCGCTGCTCGACGAGTACGAGCCGCGGATGCCGACCCCCGAGATGCGGCGCCTGCTGGGCGAGCTGCGCAACGGCCTCGCCCCACTCGTCGAGGCCACGAGCGCGCACGCCGGCGCCGTCGACGACTCGCTGCTGCGGGGATCGTTCCCCGAGGCCGCGCAGCGCGAGCTCGTCGCGGAGCTGATCGCCGAACTGCCGCTCGAGCCCGGCTCGTGGCGGCTCGACCCCACCGCGCACCCGTTCGCGAGCGCGGTGTCGTCCCGCGACGTCCGGCTAACGACGCGTTACGACGAGAGCTACCTGCCGACGGCGCTGTTCGGCGCCCTTCACGAGGCGGGTCACGGCCTCTATGACGCCGGGGTGGATTCCGCCCTCGCGCGCAGCCCGCTGGGCAGGCCGCGGTCGCTCGGGCTGCACGAGTCGCAGAGCCGCCTGTGGGAGAACTGGGTCGGGCGCAGCAGGCCGTACCTGGAGCGGCTGCTGCCGCGCCTGCGGGCGGCGTTCGGGACCTCATTCGACGGCGCCGGGCCGGAGGAGCTCTACAGGGCCGCGAATCGGGTCCGCCCCTCGCTGATCCGCGTCGAGGCCGACGAGCTGACCTACAACCTTCACATCATGATCCGCTTCGAGCTCGAGCTCGACCTGTTCGAAGGGCGGCTCGGCGTCGCGGAGCTGCCCGACGCTTGGGCCGCCCTGACCCGCGAGCAGCTCGGAATCGAGGTCCCAGACCACGCCCATGGAGTGCTCCAGGACGTCCACTGGGCGGCGGGGTCGTTCGGCTACTTTCCGACCTACTCGCTCGGCAACGTGATTGCGGGCCAGCTATGGGAGGCGGTGACCCGTGAGCTTTCCGATCTCGAGCAGCGGATCGCACGCGGCGAGCTGGCGGCCCTCGGCGACTGGCTGCGCGACAACGTCCACCGCCACGGGCGCATGCTCGAGGCGCGCCAGATCGTCGAGCGCGCGACGGGCTCTCCGATCGAGGTCGGGCCATACCTGCGCCACCTGCGCGCCAAGTTCGCCGCGATCTACGGTCTCTAGCCCAGGGCCGCCGCGTGGGCGCCTGCCGATTGGGCTGGGTAAGGGGGCGAATCCGGCGATTGAGGACTTTGGTGGGCTATGGACCCCCAAACTTCGCAACCGTCAGCGCGCCAGGTCTGGCGGCTCGCGAAAACGCAGCACGGGGTGACGACTCGGGCGCAGCTCATCGAGCTATCGGAGAAGCGGCGCGCAGCGTGAGCATCGCCCCACTCGGGCTTCAGACCCTGTCGAGCAGCTCCTCGACCGAGCGCTCGATCCCGCGCGCCAGGCGGTGGACGTCCGACAGCGCGTCGGGATCCGTGCACAGCGAGAAGTGCATCGTCCCGGCGAGCGACACCGCCGAGACGCGCAGCGCGTGACGGTCGGCCGGCTCGGCGATCGAGTGCAGGTCACTTACGCGGCGCCCGAGCACGAAGACGGGCTCGCGCGGGCCCGGGACATTCGAGATCGCGAGGCTGAACTCGCGCGGCCCGGCGGCGAGTCGCATCGCCTCGCGGTACACCGGCCCCATGTGCGAGAGCCGGTGGAAGAAGGCGTACAGGGCATCCGCGTCGTGGAGGTCCTTGCGCTCGACTGTCTCGGCGTTGATCAACTCGAGCCGGCGCAGCGGATCGGGCTCGGCGACCGGGAGGTCGACGTAGAGGAACGAGTCGCGGTTCGACAGCTGATCCGCGGTCTCGTCGCGGCGGTGCATGCTTACCGGGACCTGGGCCCGCATCCCCGCCGCACCCGCGGCGCCGCGCAGCCAGCGCCGCAAGCCTCCGGCCACGGCCGCGAGAGCGACGTCGTTGATAGTCACGTGGCGTCCGATGCGCTCCCCGACGGCCCGCTCGACGCGCTTGAGATCGTCGAGCGCAGCACCTGCAAAGGCGAGCTCGCGCCGCGGCCCGATTCGGGCGTCGAGCTCCGACTCCGCACCGAGCGGGCGAAGCTCGCGGATCAGGGCACCGGGCTCGCGCGCCGCCTCGCGGAGCGCAGCGCCGATGCGCCGCGGGCGGGCGAGCGTCCTCGCCCCACCGGCGACGCCGCGCGCAGCACCGGCGGCCCGATCGGCCAGCCCGGCGGCGAGCAGGCGCGCGCCCGAGGGCCCTGGATCAGGCGACCACGGCGCGGGCTCGACGGCCGGCGGGTCGGGTGCGGAGTCCCAGAGGATGTCCTCGCACACCCGCAGCGCGCTGATGCCGTCGGCCATCGCGTGATGGATCCGGACCACGATCCCGGCTCGCCCCCCCTCGAGCGGCGCGACGAGGTCGATCCGCCACAGCGGCCGCGTGTGGTCGAGCCGCGTTCCCATCAGCTCGCCCGCGATGCGGCGGAAGCGCTCCTCGCTCACGACGCCGCTCGTCTCGTGGCGGCAGACGTGCCGCGCGATGTCGAACTCCGCGTCGTCGACCCACGCGGGCGGGGCGAGCCCCAGCGGGACGCGCGCGACGCGCTGGCGGCAGCGCGGCGCGCGATCGAGCCGCGCCGCGACGTGGGCGCGCAGCTCCTCGAGCTCGATGGGGCCGTCCGCGCCGGGCTCGACGACGACGACCTTGCAGGTGTGGCCCGCGATCGACGTCGTCTCGAGCGCGAGGATGCGCGCGTCCTCAGCGCTCAGCCGCTCCAGCCGCGTGCCGCTCATGGCGCTCACCGTACAGGCGTCGGGAACCCGCCGATACGCTCACGCCGTGCCGGGGCTCACAGATCGCAACCGGCCCTGGTGGGCCCTGATCGGGTCCTGCCTCGGCCTCTTCGTGCTGATGCTGGACTCGACCGTGGTCTCGCTCGCCCTGCCGGCGATCCAGCGCGATCTCGACGCCTCGGCGTCCTCACTGCAATGGGTGATGAACGCCTACCTGCTCGTCATCGCGGTCCTGGTTGTGACCGCCAGCCGCTTGGGAGACATATATGGGCGCCGGCGCGTGTTCGTGATCGGGATGGGCGTGTTCGCCGCGGGATCGGTGCTCTCCGCGACGGCCTGGACCGATACCGCGATCATCGCCGGCCGCGTCGTGCAGGGAATCGGCGGCGCCGGCCTGATCTCGCTCTCGCTGGCGATCGCGAGCGACGCCTTCCCAGCGTCACAGCAGGCGCGAGCGATCGGGATCTGGACCGGCGTGTCCTCGATCGCGCTGGCCGTGGGCCCGCTGTTCGGGGGCGTCCTGGTCGAGGTCGACTGGCGGCTGATCTTCTGGATCAACCTGCCGGTCACGGCGCTGGGGATCGCGATCGTCCTCGCGGCGGCGCGCGAGTCGCGCGATCCGGAGGCGGGTCGGCGGGTCGACGTCCCCGGGCTCGTCACGCTTAGCGCCGGCCTCGGCGCCGTGGTGCTCGCGCTGATCGAGGGCGAAGGCTGGGGCTGGACCTCGATGGCCACGCTCGGTCTCGGCGGGGCGGGGGTCCTCCTGCTGGCGCTCTTCTGCCTCGTCGAGACACGGGTCACCAACCCGATCGTGGAGTTCCCGCTGTTTCGCAACGGGCCCTACTTCGGCGCCACCGCGGCGGCGTTCACGCTCGTCGGGTCGTACTGGACGCTGATGTACTTCGAGCCCCAGTACCTCCAGAACGTGCTCGACTACTCCGCGATCGAGAGCGGGGTGCTGATCCTGCCGATCACCGTGCCGATGATCGCGATCTCGCCTTTTGCGGGCCGCCTGATCGCCCGCTTCGGACCCCGCGCCCTGATGACTGCCGGGATGCTTTGCGCGGCGGCAGGGTTGATCCTGCTGACGCGCATCGACGTCCACTCGGGCTACGGCGCGCTGCTTCCGGGCTTCGCGCTCTTCGGCATCGCCCTGGGGCTCGTCTACGCCCCGATGTCGACGGCGGCGATGGTGGCGATGCCGCGCGCGAAGGCGGGGATCGCGTCCGGGGTGCTGGCGATGAACCGGGTGCTGGCCGGCGCGGTCGCACTCGCCGCCGCGGGAGCGGCGTTCGAGTCGTTCAAGCAGGATCGGCTCGGGGAGCTGTCGTCGCAGCGGGGCCTCGGACTGGACGAGTCCGAGCGAGCCGAGCTCGACGGCCTGCTCGCGGGCTCGGAGTCCGCCCGGCGCACGCTCGCCGCGCAGTCGGCCGGGGTCGCGGACCGGGTCACCGAAGCCGTCCGCGAGACGTTCTCGTTTGCGCTGTCGAACTCGATCTGGATCCTCGTCGGGCTGACCGCGGTCGGTGTGGTACTGACCTGGGGCTTCGTGCGATCGCCGGGCCAAGCGGGCGACGACCCCACGGTGGCGGGTGACGTTCCGCCCTCCGAGCTGCGCCACCACCAGCACCACCGCCGTTTTCATCTCTAGTCGATATACATCGCGGCATGCCCAGGCGCAGGGTGGCCACGAAGCGGCTGGTCGTCGCGTTCGTCCTCGCTCTTGCCGCGGTCGCGCTCGCGGCCTGCGGCAAGTCGAGCAGCGACGACGAGGAGACCAAGAAGGGGTCGGCGGGAGTCAAGCAGGCGTCGGACGAATCGACCGGCGATGTGGACTGGCCGCTGTTCGGCCGCATCAAGAACCGGACGCATTACCTGCGCGGCCAGGACCTCGACCCGCCGCTCAAGGAGGTGTGGGCCTACCAGGAGGGCGTCCTGCTCGAGTATCCGCCCGCCCTCCAGGACGGGGTGCTTTACCTGGCCGACAAGGCGGGCGACATCCGCGCGATCCGTGCCAGCACCGGCGACACGATCTGGCGCATACCCGGTGCGGGGGGCGCGAACAGTGCCCCCGACGACACGACCGGCCCCGCCTACTTCCACGGCCGCGTGTTCATCGCGATGCAGCGCGGCGAGGTCTTCGCCCTCGACCCGCAGACCGGCAAGGAGATGTGGCGCCGCCGCCTGCCGACCCAGCTCGAGTCCTCCCCGCTGGTGGTTCGCAGCACGGTGTACCTGGGCTCCGACAAGGGGATTCTCTACGCGCTCGACACCCGCAACGGGAAGATTCGCTGGACTTACAAGGCGGCCGCCGAGCCGGTCAAGACGAGCCCCGCCTACGCGGCCGGAAAGATCTTCTTCGCCGACTACGGCGGCACGGTGCACGCCGTCAGCGCCAAGAACGGCAAGAAGATCTGGCAGACCGATACCGACGGCATGGCCGGCGGCTCGGGCGGCTTCTACTCGTCCCCGGCCATTGCCGCTGACAAGCTGTTCATCGGGCGCGACGACGGAGGGTTGTTCGCGCTCGACCAGTCGTCGGGGAAGATCCTGTGGTCGAAGCAGACGGGCAAGCCGATCATCGGATCGCCCGCGGTCGCCAAGGTCCGGGGCACCCCGCTGAGCGTGTACATCGGCAACTACGCGGGCACGCTCTACGCGTTCGAGGCGGCGGGCGGCAAGCCGCGCTGGACCTACAAGGTCGGCGGCGCGATCCCCGGAACCCCCAGCGTCATCGGCACCACCGTGTACACGTCGAGCTTCCAGACCCAGGAGGCGGTCGGCGTCGAGGCCAAGTCGGGCAAGAAGGTGTGGCGCTTCGCGGCGCCCGGGTACACGCCGATGATCTCCGACGGCGAGCGCCTCTACCTGATCGGCTACGAGAGCCTGCGCGCACTTGAGCCCCAGTAGCGACCGTACGTCCGCGCCCCCGGTAGCCGCTCGAAGGAGCCGACGGCGAGCTCGCCCTGCTGCTGCTGGCGGGATTCACCCTCCTGGCCGGAGTCGTCAATCTCGGCACGCCGCAGCTGAGACTTAGCTCTTCCAACCCTTGAACGCGGCCAGCAGCTCCTCCCGCGCGCGGGGCGCGATCGAGTCCACGGTGAGCCGGCCGAGCGTCGCGATCACCTCCCGCATCTGGTGGAGGTAGGTGGTGCAGTGCGGGCAGCCGGCGATGTGGGCCTCGAAGCGCTTGCGGTCGCGCCGCGACAGGGTCCCCTCCAGGTACTCGGTCACCAGCTCGACGAGCTCGCGACAGCTCATCTCCCTGCGGCGGATCACGGCGCCGTCGGCTCCACTGCTCCGAAGTAGGCCTCGAGCGCGGTCCTGACCTTCGACCGCGCCCGGTGCAGCAGAACGCGCTGGTTTCCGTCGCTGATCTCGAGCGCGTCGGCGACCTCGCGCGACGGCCATCCGGCGACGTCGCGCAGCGTGATGACCTCGCGCTGGGCGGGCGGCAGCTCCTGGATCGCCTCGAGGATCACGGATCGGGCCTCCCCCGACAGCAGGCTCTCCTCGGGCGCCTCCCACTGGGTCGGCGCGAGCGCCCAGGCATTCGGATGACGGCCCTCCGGGCCGAGGAAGCGATCGGGGTCGACCGAGGGCTCGTCGCCCGACGGGTCCGCGACCGAGGAGAAGGGCACGCTGCGCGCCTCGCGCTGGCCGCGGGTTCGTGCGACGTTGACGAGGATGCGAAAGATCCAGGTCCGCAGCGACGAGCGGCCCTCGAAGCGGTCGATGCCGCGGATGACGCCCATCCAGGTCTCCTGGACGACCTCCTGCGCGACGGCGTCGCTGGCCACGTACATGCGCGCGAGGCGAAGCAGCGGTCCGGAGTATGCGTCGACCAGCGACGCGAACGCGCCCTCGTCGCCGCTCCGCAGCGCCGCGACGAGCTCGGGATCGGACCGCTCGGCAGCCCCGCCGCTCGGATCCCGCTCGGCCATCGGGCGCCATCTTTCCAGAGCCGCGTGCTCTTGCCTTTCGCCATACCCGTACGGTCGCCGTCCCGGCGGCTTCGTTACGGCGCCGGCCACCGGCGTGTAACGGCCGCGGCGCGCGAAACCACTTAGCGTGCAACGCGGGCGGGTCGTGAGCGAGGAAGGAGAGAATCGACGTTGAGGCGCGCAGCATGAGCTCGAAGCCGATCGCCGACTACGCGCTGCTCGCCGACTCCAGCTCGGCGGCGCTCGCCGACCGCGCCGGGGCGATCGAGTGGCTGTGCTTCCCGCGCTACGACAGCCCCGCCGTGTTCGCACGCATCCTCGACCCCGACGCCGGGCACTGGACGATCAGGCCGCGGGGCGAGTTCGACGTCGAGCGACGCTACCTCGACGGCACTCTGGTCCTGGAGACGACCTTCACGACGCCATCCGGCACGATCCGGCTGCGCGACGCCCTCGCGTTCGCCCCCGGCCAGCGCGGCCACGAGCTCGGGCTCGAGGCCCCCCACGAGCTGCTGCGCTGCGCAGAGGGCGTAGGGGGCCGCGTCGAGCTCGAGCTCGAGCTCGCCCCGCGACCCGAGTACGGGCTCGTGCGGCCGCTGTTTCGCCGCACGCCGGAGGGTGGGCGCACGTTCGGCGGACCGAACCAGATCGCGGTCGCGGCGGGCACCGGGGTCGAGATCGAGGAGGCGACGATGCGGGCGCGCTTCACGGTCGCGCAGGGCGAGCTGGTGGGGTTCGCGCTGCGCTGGGCCCCCGCCGAGAGCTCCGAGCCGGCCCCGTGCCCGGCGCAGCGCGTCGCCGAGCGCATCGACGACGTCGCGGACGGCTGGCGGTCATGGGAGTCCGACCACGACATCTACGACGGCCCGCACCGAGAGCTGGTGCGGCTCTCGTCGCGCGTGCTCAAGGGGCTCACCTACCGGCCCACCGGGGCGATCGTCGCCGCCCCGACGGCGTCGCTGCCCGAGGATCCCGGGGGGGAGCGCAACTGGGACTACCGCTACGCGTGGATCCGCGACTCGAGCCTCACCCTCGAGGCGCTCTACCTCGCCGCGTGCAGCGACGAGGCCGAGAACTTCGTCTCGTTCATGACCAGCTCCGCGGGGGGGCGGGTGGACGACAAGACGTCGCTGCAGATCATGTACGGAATCGGGGGCGAGCACGACCTCTCCGAGCGTGAGCTTCCCCACCTGCGCGGGTGGCGCGACTCGCGCCCCGTCCGCATCGGCAACGGCGCCTGGAACCAGGTCCAGCTCGACGTCTACGGCGAGCTGCTCAACGCGATCCACGCCTATCGCGAGCGGCTCGGCAAGCTTCACCCCGAGATTCAGCGCTTCGCCGCCGATCTCGCGAACGCGGCCGCTTCGCGGTGGCGCGAGCGCGACTCCGGGATGTGGGAAATGCGCGGTGAGCCCCGACATCACCTGTCGTCGAAGGTGCTGTGCTGGACGGCGCTCGACCGGGCGCTCGAGCTGGCGCCGGGACTGGGCGAGTTCGCCCGCCCCGACCACTGGGGCGCCGAGCGCGAGGCGATCGCATACGCGATCCTCGAGCGTGGCTGGAGCGAGAAGCGCGGGTCGTATGCCCAGGCGTTCGACTCCGACGAGCTCGATGCTGCCGTCCTGCTGATGCCGCTGGTCGGCTTCCTGCCGGCGACCGACAAGCGCATGCGCGCGACGATCGAGGCGATCGCGCGCGACCTGACCGAGGACGGGCTGGTGCTGCGCTACCGCAACACCGAGGGCATCAACGCGGACGGCCTCGAAGGCGAGGAGGGCACGTTCGTGATCTGCTCGTTCTGGCTGGTGTCGTGCCTCGCCCGGGCCGGCGAGGTCGAGCGCGCGAAGCAGCTGTTCGATCGCCTCACCGGCTACGCCAACGACCTCGGCCTGCTCGCCGAGGAGGTCGACGCCGCGAGCGGCGAGCTGCTCGGCAACTTCCCGCAGGCCTTCAGCCACATCGGCCTGATCAACGCCGCCGCGGACATCGACCGCGCCGGCGAGGTCGCGAACGTCCCCGAGACCATCGAGAGGAGCACGCCATGAGCAAGCCCTACGACGTGATCATCATCGGAGCCGGCTCTCCCGGTGAGCACTGCGCGGCCCGGCTGGCCGAGGGCGGGCTGAGCGTCGCGGTTGTGGAACGCGAGCTGGTCGGCGGCGAGTGCTCGTACTGGGCGTGCATCCCCTCGAAGACCCTGCTGCGCCCCGGCGAGGCGCTCGCCCACGCCCGCGAGGCGCCCGGGGCCCGCGAGGCGGCTGGCGGCGAGCTCGACGTCGGCGAGGCGCTCGGCTGGCGCGACTTCCAGGTCTCCGACTACGACGACTCGGGACAGGCGAACTGGCTCGAGGGCGCCGGGATCGACCTGATCCGGGGCACGGGCAGGATTGCGGGTCCGGGCCGGGTCGAGGTCGCCGGCGAGACCCACGAGACGAAGGACATCATCGTCGCCACCGGATCGGACCCGGCGATCCCGCCGATCCCGGGACTCGACAAGCTCGACGGATTGTGGACAAGCCGCGAAGCCACGGGTCTCAAACAGGCGCCGAGGCGGCTGCTCGTGCTGGGCGGGGGGCCCGTCGGGGTCGAGCTCGCCCAGGCGATCCGCCGCTTCGGCGCGGAGGTCGCGCTCGTCGAGGGCGAGGATCACCTGCTGCCGCGCGAGCCGCGCCCGCTCGGCGAGGCGCTTGGCGAGATCCTCGCCGCCGACGGGATCGAGCTGCGCCTCGGCAAGCACGCCTCGGGCGCGCGGCGCGACGGCGAGGACTTCGTGCTCGAGTTCGAGGACGAGGGCGACCTGCGCGGCGACCGCCTGCTGGTTGCGACGGGCCGACGCGCACGCACCGACGGCATCGGGCTCGACACCGTCGGGATCGAGCCCGGGCGGCAAGGCGTCGAGGTCGATGCCCGGATGCGGGCCGGCGACGGCGTCTGGGCGATCGGCGACGTAACCGGGATCTGGCCGCTGACCTACGTCGGCAAGTACCAGGGGCGCATCGCCGCCGCCAACATCCTCGGCGAGGACCGGGAAGCCGCCTACGACGCCGTCCCTCGCGTCGTGTTCACGGACCCCCAGGCGGCCTCCGTGGGGGAGGCCGAGGGGGAGCTGAGCGCGACGGCGCAGGTCTCGGAAGTGCCGCGCACCTCGACCTACACCCGCGCCTATGCGGAGCGACCCGGCTTTCTGACCCTCGTCTCCGACGGCGAGCGTCTGACCGGCGCCTACGCGCTCGGCCCGGAGGCCGGGGAGTGGCTCCAGCAGGCGACGCTCGCGATCCGGGCGCGCGTCCCGCTGGATGTGCTGCACGACACGATCCAGCCCTTCCCGACGTTCTCGGAGATCTACCTCAACACCCTGCTCGAGCTGGGCGCCGGCAACCGGTGAGCGCCCGCTAGGCGGACCCGTGCCCGACGTCTCGTTCACCGGCTTGCTGATCGTCGCGGCGGTTGCCTTCGGCGCGCCCTTCGTGCTCGGGCTCTTCCCGCGCCTCGTGCTGCCCGCCGTCGTGCTCGAGATCGTCGCCGGGATCGCGATCGGCCCCTCGGGCCTGGACTGGGTGGACCCCACCGAGCTGCCGATCGCGATCTTGAGCGTCGTCGGGCTCTCGTTCCTGCTCTTCCTCGCCGGCCTGGAGATCGACTTCGAGCGACTTCGCGGCCGCGTGCTCGAGATCGCCGGCCTCGGGTTCGCCGTCTCGCTCGCGCTCGCGGTCGCGATCGGGCTGGCGCTCGAGGCCGGCGACTTCGTCGCTTCGCCGCTGCTGATCGCGATCATCCTTTCCTCGACCTCGCTCGGCGTCATCGTCCCGGCGCTCAAGGACGCCGGTCACAGCGGATCGCAGTTCGGCCAGCTCGTTATCGGAGCCTGCTCGATCGCCGACTTCGGGGCGATCATCCTGCTGACGCTGTTCTTCTCCGGCGAGGACACGGGGACCGGCGCCAAGCTGGTCCTGCTCGGCGCCTTCGCGGTGCTGGTGCTGGCGTCGATCTACGCGATCCGCGGCGCCGAGCACTCGAGGCGGATCTCGGGGGTACTGAGGCGCCTTCAGGACACCACGGCGCAGATCCGCGTACGCGCCGCCTTCGTGCTCCTGCTCGCCTTCGTCGCGCTCGCCGAGCAGCTCGGGCTCGAGGTGATCCTCGGCGCGTTCGCGGCCGGCGCGATCCTCACCCTGGTCGACCGCGACGACCAGATGACCCATCCCCAGTTCCGCACCAAGCTGACAGCGATCGGCTTCGGTGTCTTCATCCCGGTCTTCTTCGTCAGCAGCGGGTTGAAGTTCGACCTCGACGCGCTGACGAGCAGCGTCTCGACGCTGCTGCGCGTGCCGCTGTTCCTGGCTGCGCTGCTCGCCGTCCGGGGGCTGCCGGCGCTGCTCTACAGGGGAACGGTGGGAGGCCGCGAGGTCGCTGCCGCGGGGCTGCTCCAGGCCACCTCGCTGCCGTTCATCGTCGCCGCCACCCAGATCGGCATGGAGCTAGGCCTGATCACGGAGGCCAACGGTGCCGCTCTGATCGCGGCCGGCCTGCTCTCGGTCCTGATCTTCCCGCTCGCCGCGCTTCAGATCCTCGGCCGGGGTCGCCCGTCACCCGAGGCCGCGCAGCCCGGCGAGCGCCACGGCGGAATGCCGGTGGCCGACACGGGCGCGACGGCGATGTAGCCCAGTCAGGGCTGCTCGGGGACGTACTCGCCGCGGCGTCGCATCTCGGCGATCTGCGGAGCACCGGGATAGCTGGATCGCAGCAGCGCAGCGACCTCCCGCTCGACGTCGTACTCGACGCGGATCACCTCCGGTTCCCCGTGCCTTATGAGCAGGTAGGACGCGCGCGGATCGCCGTCGTACGGCGAGCCGACGCTGCCGCTGTTGGCGACCGTGAGCCCGTCGAGCCGGCGGACGTACGGGCGGTGGATGTGACCGTAGACGACGAGGCGCGCATCGCAGGGCCGGTAGGTCTCGGACAGTTCGGCGTCCGGCGCGCCGGGCAGCGGCGCCCGCCACAGATCTCCCGGGCTGGCATGGACCAGCGCCAGGCCACCGTCGCGGTGCGCGGAGGGCAGCCGGCGCAGCCAGGCCATCCGCTCGTCTCCGAGCAGATCCCGTGTGGCCGGCGCGTACTCGTCGAAGATCAGCCGAAAGAGGTCCGCGAGCTTGGGAGCCTGCTGCTCCTGCACAGCCCGCTCCTGCGGTCGCCAGAGCAGCTCGTCGGTGTTGCCGACGACTCCAGGCCAGCCCAGCTCATGCACCCGATCGATCACCTCGGCTGGCTGGCAGCCCCCAAGCGCGAGGTCGCCGCCCTGAACGACGCGAGCGATGCCGCGGCGCTCGATGTCCGCGATCACCGCCTCGAGAGCGGTCAGATTGCCGTGGATGTCCGAAACGATGGCCAGCTGCATCTCGGGCTCCGGCGACGTTCCTCTCAGACTACGTCGCCGGCCGTACCGCGGCTGAGCCGCGGACGAAAGCCAGCGCAGCCGCCGCGACCCCCGATCCGATCGCGACCCAGCGCAGAAGGCCCTCGATCGCCTCCCCCTCGGTCGTGCCACCGCCGGTCAGCGTCTCGATCAGGGCCGCCGCCACCGCAACGCCGAGGCCCGCCATCCCGACGACGATCGCAAGCGTGACCCCTGACGCCTCGCCCGCCTCCTCGATCGGCACCACCGTCTGGGTGCCGACGCTGGTCAGCGCCCAACCGAGCCCGTACCCGAACCCGAAAGCGAGCAGGCCGGCCGCGTAGACCCCGATCGCCGGGCCCGTCGAGACGATCACCAGGCCCGCCGCACCGAGAACGATCGACGCCGCCATCAGCCGTGCGACGTCGAAGCGCTCGCCCAGCCGGCCCGACAGCGGTCCCGCGACCGCCACGGTGCCGGATGCCGCGAGGAAGATCAGGCCCCCGGCGAGTGGGGAGTAGCCCCGCACCTGCTGCAGGTAGAGCGTCGAGGCGAAGGTGCTGACGCAGAACGCGATGTTGGAGAGCGTCCCGAGCACGGTGACGACGACGTAGGGGCGGTTTCGGAACAGGGCCAGGTCGACGAGCGGGAACCTCACCCGCCGCTCGATCAGCACGAACACGACGAGCAGCCCGATGCCGGTAACGATCAGCCCCAGGACGGAAGCGGAGGCCCACCCCCAGGTCTCGCCCTTGTCGACCGCGAAGGTGATCGCCGCGATCCCGAGCGCCACCGCGGCCAGCCCGGCGAAGTCGATCGTCCGGGGCACGGTCTCGTCGCGTGACTCGCGGACCGCGTAGACGGTGAGCGCGAGCGCTGCCACGGCGATCGGGACGTTGATGAAGAACACCCACCTCCAGCCCAGCGACTCGGTGACCCCGCCGCCCACGAACGGCCCGGCGGCGGTCGCGATCGCCGCCAGCCCGTAGAGGTTGCCGATCGCCCGCTTGCGGCGATCCTCCGGGAACGCGTTGGTCACGACCGCGATCGTGATCGGGAAGAGGAGCGCGCAGCCGATCCCCTGCACGATCCGGAAGGCGATCAGGACCCCCGGTGAGGGGGCCACACCGCACGCCGCCGACGCACCGCCGAAGATCGCGATCCCCACGATCAGCATCCTGCGCCGCCCCAGGATGTCGCCGAGCCGCCCACCCGGGATCAGAAACGCGCCGCCGGACAGCATGTAGCCGCTGATCACCCACTGCATGTTGGTCGCCGAGGTGTCGAGCTCCTCGGCCATCTTCGGCACCGCGAGATTGAGGGCGAAGAAGTCGAGGTCGACGATGAACATCGCCAGCCCGGCGGCGATCAGGACGAGCCCCAGCCGCTGGGGCGCCCGCGCGCCGTCACCCGCCGCGGGCCTTCCGACCCGTGGCCTCATCCAGTGGACGGCCCTCAGCAGCACGTCAAGGCGCCAGCTCGTCGAGGCGGCGGCGGAATGAGCCGGCGCCGACGACCTCGGCGCCGGCCGCGCTGACCCGCTCTGCGAGCTCCCCGTCCGAGGTCACTACCCGCAAGGATGAGGGATCGGGGTCGGCCGCGACCCGCTCCGCGATCCGGTCGTCGGCGGCGCCCGGGCCACCGGGTGCGAACTCGACCCCGACACCCGCCGCCTCGAGCGGTACGGACGGAGGGCGGCCGTCGAAGACGACACTCACCTCTTCCCCGCTCTCGGCCGCGAGGCCGGCGAGCTGCGCCGCCAGCCTGCGCATCGCCGCGGGTCGATCGCGCCACCAGCCGTCGGGGCGCGACCCGATCACGTTCATGCCGTCGACCAGCCACCGCGTGCTCACGCGATCGAGCCGCGGGGACACAGGTCAGCCGAGCGGCGTCGAGTCGAGCTCGGTCCGCAGCTCGGCGACCGACTCGAAGACCGCGCACGCGCCGGCGTCGCGCAGCTCCTGCTCCGCGAACCCGCCGGTGAGCACGGCGACCGTCTCGACCCCGGCGCGGGCCGCGGCCCTGGCGTCCCACGGGGTGTCGCCGATCATCACCCCCTGTTCCTCCCCGGCCTTGTCGAGCGCCGCCCGGACGAGGTCGGGCTCCGGCTTGGTCGCCTCGACGTCAGCGGACGTCGTCCACCCGTCGGCGAGCTGCCGCGCGTCGAGCAGCTCGATGTAGTGCTCGACCTCGTCCTCTTTCGCGGAGCTCGCCAGGACGACGGTGCGGCCGCGGCGCTTGAGCTCCTCGATCAGCTCGCGCGCCGCCTCGAAGGGCTCGACCTCGTCGATCAACTCCATGTAGAGCTCCTTCTCGGCGTCGCGGATCCGATCGCCCTTGTGCTCCTCGACGGCGTCGCCGGCCAGCGCCGCGACGAGCTGGTCGCCCCCCATCCCGATGTGACGGTGCACCCGCCACACCGGCAGCACGATGCCGTGGCGGCGAAAGGCCCGGTACCAGGCGACGGCGTGGTGGTAGTTGGTGTCCACCAGGGTCCCGTCGATGTCGAGGATCGCGGCGGGCGCCACGCGCTCCCTATACCCGCCGGGCGGACAATAGACTCGCGCGCGGGCCGGCCTCATCAGCGTCGACCGCCCGGGCCCGCCGCCCGACGCCGAGCGGCGCTAGCCGCCCGACGCCGAGCCACGAGCTCCCTACAGCCGGCCGAGCGCGTCGGCGACGAGCGCCGTATCGGTGAGCAGCAGGACCTCCTTGGCCTTGCCGTCGCTGAACCTCCACACGTGGACGAACGGGACCTTGACCTCGTTGCCGGTCTCCTTGGCCTTCGCCTCGGTGTGGCCGAGAACGACGACCGTGTCGCCCTGTTCGACGAACTCGTCCGGGGTGACGCTGAACGACTCCCAGTAGTTCGGAAACTCCATCAGCTGGTTGCGGACGTCGTCCTTGCCTTCCGTGACTCCGGGGTTGGGGAGCTGCGGCGCGTTGGGGTTCTCCCAGCGGATGTCGTCCGACCAGTTCTCCGTCGCGGCGTCCAGGTCTCCGCGCCCGTAGGCCTCGTATCCGTTCTTCAAGACATCGGTGTTACTCAATGCCTCCTCCTTTCGGTGGTCTTCCGGGTCGATGCCCGAACCTCTGAACTTCTCTCTGAACCTCTAGAACGGCGCCTTGGCCCGTCCCCGGCGCCCCTTGCTGCCGCTCCTTCCGATTGCATCCTTGGCCTTCGCGAACGGCTTCTGGGCGAGCTCACCCGCCTTGCCGGGAGCCTTGCTTCCGGCGCGCTGGCCGCCGCGATGACCATCGCTCCTCCTTGCTCGAGTGGTCATCGATCGACTACCCGTTCGTGCCGGGCTCCACTCCCCCCTTTTGCTTTCCCGGTCCAGCCGGCGCCGTGGGCAGAAGCTTGGAGCGCGCTCCCGCGGCGATATCACGCTCCGCTGCAAGTCGCTCGAGCATCAGCGCGGTATCGGCGATCGGCACCCCGGTGAGGTGCTCCTCGCGACGCTCGAAGTCGGCAACGATCGCCTCGAGTGCCTCCGCATAGCGGTCCGCGTTGCGGTAGGCGAGGGCGGCGATCGCCTCGGCCACGCGCGTGAAGGCCTCGGCGCCCATTCCCAGCTCCGCGGCGTCGTCGCGCATCCCGCGCGCCGCCGTGATCGCCGCCGGGTCGTCGCCCTCGATCAGCGCGGCGAGGCCGATCGCGTACCACGAGGTCGGCGAGTCCCCACTCGATCCGAGCGCACGCCGCACATAGGCCGCCGGTGCCGTTCCCTCGCCGGCGATCACCGCCGCCTTGAGCATCCCGACCAGCCGGCCGTAGGCGCGCGGCGGGGCCGCCTCCCAAGATCGGCGGTAGAGCACCGCCGCCTCGATCAGCGCGACATGGGCTGTGTCGACCTCACCGGCGAGCAGCAGCCGATGGGCCTCGGCCTCGCGCTCGATCGCGTCCTCGAGAAGTCGCTGTTCGGGCTTCAGGACTTGCCCGAGATCCGGTCCCACGCGCTGCGCAGCTTGCGCTCCAGGTCCGATCCCTCAGCGACGTCTTCGGGACCTGCCTCCATCACGGCGGGATTGGCGCTCGGCTCCGGGAGACCCTCCGCCTCGGCCGCGTCGAGGTCGAGCACTACCCCGCGCTCGTGGATCTCGGCGACGTGCGGGGCATCCACGAAGCGGTGTCCCCCCGGCAGGGCGCTGGTGTCGAGCACGATTCCGTCGAAGATGTCGGCCTCGACGTCGGCGAGCACGTGCTCGACGCGACCCAGCTGCTCGCCGTCGCGCGACAGCACGGGGGTGCCCTCCTGGAGCGCAACGTACGAGCTCGGGGCGCCGAGATCCTGCATGCCGAGAGCGAGGCTACCGGCTCGCTCGCGGGCGGCGCGGAACCGTCGGTTGGCCGACTCGGGCGGGTTATGCTCGCGCTGTGCTGAGCCGGACGCGGGTCCAGGGGTTCGTCGTGATCGCCATCGCCGTGGCTGGCGGCGCAATCGCCCCGCCCGGGCTCGCGGCCCCTCACCACCATCACGGCCACAAGCCGCACAAGGCCAAGCACAAGGTCGACGGCAAGCTCGACGACTGGCGCGGCCAGCCCACGATGCTCGCGGGCCACAGCCAGATCTCGCGCGGCGAGCTGATCTACACCGACTACCTCTACGACGACTACGGGCCCGACCTCAACGGGATCCCCGACCAGCCCCAGTTCCGCGACCTGCTGGCCCCGAAGTCCGGCGACTACGCCTATCCCGACGATCCCGACCGCTACGGCTACAACGCCGCGGACCTGCGCGAGCTGCGCTTCGCCGCCAACAAGAAGCGGGTGTGGGTCCTGGTCGCGCTGCAGACGATGCAGGTGCCCGATGCGGCGGTGGTGACGATCGCGATCGACACCGACGGCGACGCCTCGACGGGGACGGCGGCGTGGCCCGGCGGCGCGGGACTCAACACCCAGGGCGCCGACAGCTTCGTCACGACATGGGGAAGCGGAGCCCAGGTCACCGACGCGTCCGGCGACTCTACGGCGATCCCGTTCGCGGCCAACCTCGACGAGAACGCGATCGAGCTCAAGGTTCCGAGGCGGCTGCTCGGCCCGGTCAGCCCCAGCGCCCGGGTGTGGGCGGCCAGCGGGCTCGCCAACCCGGACGGCACCTGGCAGGCGCAGAGCGACGGCGAGACGGCCGCCTTCGACGTCGCCTTCCAGGGCGACGAGAGCTACGACCTGCTCTCGCACTGGGGCGATCGCAAGCAGTCCAGAGCGCTTGCCGAGCAGGACGTCTCGGGCTTTGCCGAGCACCTCCAGATCCAGCTGCTCAAGAAGCGGCGAAGCGTCCCGTTCGTGGCGCCTCCGGGCTACTACAACCGCATCTTCCGCTCCAACTACACCTACGGCGAGGGGATCGACCTCAAGGGCGGCCAGGTCAGCCAGGGCGGGAGCGGCGGCGACGCCCAGGGCGGCCCCGAGGCGATGTTCCGGGGCCGCTACCAGCCCTACGGGCTCTACCTGCCCGACGGCTACCAGAACGGCAACGCCCCCCTGCTGCTCGACGGCCACTCGCTCGACGTCAACCACAACGAGTACGCGGCCGTCGGCACGCACCAGCTCTCCGAGCTCGGCGAGGACCGCGGCAGCGTGATCATCACCCCGCTGGCGCGCGGGATCGACACCTGGTATCTCGACTCCGGGCTCGTCGACGTCTTCGAGGCGTGGAAGGACGCGCGCGAGGCCTACCGGACCGACGAGGACCGCACCTCGATCACCGGCTACTCGATGGGCGGCTACATGACCTACCGGCTCGGGCTGCTGATGCCCGACGCCTTCGCCCGGGCGTCGGTCTACGTCGGGCCGCCGGCCTACTACTTCTGGCCCTATCCGCTGCCGCTTCAGAGCACTCCGGACTGGGAGGTGCCGGGCAACACCCAGCTGATCGTCGACAACGGGCTCAACCTCCCGTTTGAGATCAACGGCGGCAACCTCGACGAGCTGGTGCCGATCGCGGGCGTCCAGCATCAGGTCGACGCGTTCCAGGCCGCCGGCGACCCCTTCCGCTTCTACCACCACGCGACCGATGATCACTTCTCGTTCATCGTCGCCGCCAACGAGTGGTCGCACACCGAGCAATGGCTCGGCGACGAGCGCCGGGACCTCTCCCCCGTGCGGGTGCGCTACGTGCGCTACCCGTCGATGGATCTACCGCGCGCCGGCCTGGTATTCGACGGCGCCTACTGGGTCGACGGGATGCAGGTTCGCGACGCCGACGCCGTCGACGACTTCGGCAAGGTGAACGCGCGGACGTTCACGTTCGGGGAGGACGAGCCCACGCTCGTCGACGAGGGGACGTCGGTCTCGAGCGGCCAGGGTGGGGTATCGCCGGCGACGGTGACCGGGCAGCACTACCTCCCCGGCCCGCCGATCCCGCAGCGAAACGCCTTCGAGGCCACGCTCACGAATCTCTCGGGCGTGACCTTCCTGACCGACCGGCTGGGTCTCGACCCGCGCCAGACGGTGGACACCACCCTGACCGGGGACGGCTCGACGGTTGTGAAGTTCACGGGGCGCTGGCGCCGCAAGGTGGGCGCGACGCTCGACGGCTCGCCGGTGGCGGTGACGCGCAACAAGCGCCAGGGGATCACGCTGACGCTCGACCTGGGTGGGCCCGGGTCCCACCAGCTCGAGATCCGCTAGAGCGCGGCCTGGCCGCCGACCGCGAGCCGTCCCAGTGCCCGGCCCAGCGTCTCCGGGGTCCAGTCGTCGGGCTCCGAGAGCAGCGCCCGGGCTCCCGACTCGGCGAGCGCGACGACCTGGTGGCCGACCAGCCTCGCCATCAGCTCGACGTCGCGCCCATCGCGCCGCGACTCCAGCCAGCGGTGGGCCAGCGCCGCGACGGCGTCGATCTGCATCTCGCGCCCGCGGCGGATCCGCCGCGCGACCGCGGCGCTCACCCCGCCCTCGCCGAGGATGATGACGCGGTAGGCCGCGGGCGAGGCGGCCACGGCGCGCAGGAAGGCGGTGAAGCTGTCCTCCAGGGTGCGCTCGGGATCGCTGAGATCGTCCGCCGTCCGCAGCGCGTCCTGGATCTCCCCGAGCACGCGCTCCTCCTCGCGTCGCACCAGCGCCTCGAACAGCTCGCCCTTGCTCGCGTAGCACGCGTAGACGACCGGCTTGGTGACGCCGGCGGCGGTCGCGATCGCGTCCATCGAGGTGCGCTCGTAGCCGCGCTCCAGGAA
>DASPWW010000127.1:0-6227 GCA_035637595.1 Solirubrobacterales bacterium
TGGCCGTGACGCCCGACGACTCGACGCTGATCTGCGCCGAGTCCTACGCCAAGAAGCTCACCGCGTTCGAGATCGCGGCCGACGGCGGCCTGTCGGCCGGGCGGGTGTGGGCCGAGCTCGGCGACGGCGTCCCGGACGGGATCTGCGTCGATGCCGAGGGCGCTGTCTGGTACGGCGACGTCCCCAACAAGCGCTGTGTGCGCGTCGCCGAGGGCGGCGAGGTGCTCGAGACGATCGAGCTCGACCGCGGGTGCTTTGCCTGCATGCTCGGGGGCGCGGACCGCGGCACGCTGTTCATGGTCGCCCAGCGGTGGGGCGGCACCGAGAACATGGGCAGCGGGCCGCGCACAGGGCAGGTGCTGGCCGTCGACGCGCCCGCGCCGGGCGCGGGCTGGCCGTAGCCGCTCAGCCGCCCTGGGGCACGGCGGGCGGATGGCCCGGGGGCAGCGCGCCCCCGCCGCGGCGCCGCCGCATCACCCGCGAGATGGCGGTGCGCGAGAGCCGCGCGAGCTGGTAGACGAGATAGGCCAGGCCCAGGATGGGGAGCGCGAGCATCAGCATGTCGAGAAGCGACCAGACGATGGCGACGAGATCGCCGCGCTCGACGAGGCTCGGGAACGCGAGCGCCTCCCGTCGCAGCGTGGCGAACGCGGTGGCGACGATCTCCGGCGTCCGCGTGACGAGGAGATAGGAGAGCAGCGCGAGGACGGGCACCGCGATCGCGCTGTAGAGCGCGAAGATCGCCTTCACCGCCGGCTTCAGCTCGGGCAGCTCGCTGCCGCCGAAGCGTCGCTTGTGCAGCAGGCCCCTGACGAACGGGCCCATCTGCGAGAAGAGGTCGGGTATCCCGGTCAGGTCGGCGAGCAGCCAGTATCCATCGAGCCGCACGAACGGAATGAACTGACGCGCCATCTCCAGGTTGATCAGGGGCGCCGCCAGGAGCAGAAAGCGCTGGCCCGTGATCGTCGCGAGGGCGATGACGGCGAGCGAGAAGGCGAGGTGAAAGTAGACCCCGCCGAGGTCGGTGCGGACCCTCGCCCAGCGGCCCAGCCGGTAGCTGTCGGTGACGTCGGTAAAGAAGACGGGATAGATCAGGTAGATGCCGACGCCCATCCCGCGCACCCGGCCGCCGCCGTAGCGGAGCGCGGAAGCGTGGCCCAGCTCGTGAAAGACGGCCGAGGCGAGCACGACCGCCAGCACGACGAGCAGCAGCCCCGGCCTCAGCAGCACGTCATCGACGGCGGCGCCGACGCCGCTGTCGAGGTACAGCCACGCGTGAGCGGCCAGCGCCACGGCCAGGGTCGCGAGCAGGACCGGCGGGGCGTAGAAGACCTGGAGCACCTCGGCGATCGGCTCGATCACCCGCGGCCCGACGACGCGCGCGCGGACGCCGAGCTGGAGCGGCGAGCGCGGCCGCGCGAGGGCGCGCGCGGCCGCGCTCGCCGCCCCGGATCCGGCCGCCGCGACCACCCCGACCGGCACGAGCTTTGAGTCGATCAGCTCGCGCACCTGGTCGGCGCTCATCCGCCATCCCGTCGTCTGCCTGACCCCTGCCGCGATCTCGCCGTGCGTGCGAGTGCCGTCGGCCTGCTCGGCCACGCGATACAGCAGCTCGGTGACCTGGATGAAGGTGCCTTGCCGCTGGATCAGCCATTGCGGCTGCGCGTAGCCGCTGCCCTGCATCCGCCCGACCAGCTCGACGCCGGGTGCAAGGGCGGGCCGCTGGGGCGTCGCGGAGCTCACTTCAAGCCTCTCGTCGAAGGGCGAGGCGGGCCGGGGCGTTGGGTGCCCCGGCCCGCCCATCCGTGCCTTGGGGTGGATGTGACTAGGTGCAGGAACGCAGGGGGATTACGCTCTGCAGGTCAGGGTTGAGTCGTTCGTGATCACCTGGGCGCAAACGTTTGCGTCGATGCTCACCGGATTGCCGGCAATGACCACGGTCACGAGCGCCATCAGCTCCCGATCGGGGAGCTCCAATGCCGCCTGCGACTCGATGTCGTGGACAGTCAATGTCCGCTCTAGCGAAGGCATCCCTCCTCCTTTCGTCCTTGACGCGTTGAGTGATCCTTCGCGTGTACTTCTAACCCGGGCGGGCGGGGGCATCAAGGTGGGCGCGCCCTACAAGCGCGGGGGTATGCCCTAATTCACCTCGTCACCGCGACCGCGGTCCCGGACGCCGCTCGGTCCGCCGCGCCGTGAGCTCGTCCAGGAGCGCGGGGCGCTCGCCCTTGCGCAGGACCGCGGCGAGCTGCGAGCGCGAGCCGATGCCGAGCTTCTTGTACGCGTTGCTGAGGTGCATCTCGACGGTCTTCTCGGTGATGAACAGTCCCTGCGCTATCTCGCGGTTCGTCTGGCCCTCCGTCGCCATGCGGGCGACGCGGTACTCGCTCGCCGTCAGCGCGCTGAGCCCGCTCAGGGGCACCCGCCGCGGGCGGGCCCCGGTGGCGACGAGCTCATCGACGGCGCGCTCCGTGAGCGGGATCGCACCGCAGCGGGCGGCGAGGTGGAGCCCCTCGCGTAGCGGGCCGCGGGCGTCCGACCTGTGTCCCCTGCGCCGCAGCGCCGCTCCGAGCTCGATCTGGGCGCGCGCGAGCTCCAGCGCCGCGGGGGAGCTCTCCAGTACCGAGACCGCCTCGCGCAGCGGCTCGATTCCCTTCTCCCCCTCCTCGACGAGTCCCGCGGCGCGCAGCGCGGTGCCGAGCGCGCTGGGGGAGCCGAATCGCCGGGCCAGCGCGACTTCCTCGCCGGCCAGCCGCCGCGCCTCCGCGCGCCGCTCGAGCGCCAGCAGGCCGAGCGCCGCCGTCGAGCGCCACGGGATCGCCGTGGGGTTGCGGACTCCGAAACCCTCCAGGCGGCGGCCGCACTCGAGCAGGTCAGCGGTTCCCTCGCGGGTCAGCCCCTGCGAGATCCGAAGCCGTCCGCGGCTGTACAGAAAGCGGTTGAACGGCGCAAGCTCCGGCAGCTTCTCCCCGATCGCCGCCCCGTCGAGCGTCGCGGTGGCGGCGTCGAGCTCGCCGCGCTCGACCAGCGCCTCGATCAGGAAGGCGAGCGCGTAGATCGGCGCCGGGAAGCCCCACGCCGCCGGGTCGAGAGCTTCCAGCGCCGCCCGGGCGTCGGCCTCCGCCTCTCGCAGCGACCCGCACCGCTGGGCGACGTTCGAGCGGAAGGTCGAGGCGGTTGCGAACAACAACGGCGACCCGCGCCGGCGTGCCTCCGCGAGCGCCTCCCCCCAGAGCCGGGCGGCGAGCTCCAGCTCATCCGCCCACGCCAGCGCGTTGCCGATCAGGGCGAGGACACGGGAGTCCTCCTTGCCGGCGACGCGGTAGGCGTCGAGCGCGCGCGTGGCGAGCTTCGAAGCGTCCTCTCGCGACTCTCCCTCCGAGGCCGCCGCGACCGCCAGGGAGGCGAGCAGGGTCGGGTCGTCGGGGAGATCCGGGCCGAGGCGATCGCGAATCCGCGCAAGCCGTTCCCGCCCCAGCGGGCTGGTCGAGAGGTCGCCCAGCGCGACGCCGATGAACTCGGTCTCGAGCGCGATCGCCAGGTCGCGGTCGGTGGAGCCGACCTCCGAGATCGCGCGATCGAGCGCCGCGGCGGCTTCGTGCAGATCGGCGACCATCGCAAGCGCACGGCCGAGCTGGAGCGCGATCTCGCCTCGTGCGATCGGATCCGAGGTGAGCTCGAGCGCCTCCCTCAGATGCTCGACGCCCGCCGAGCCGCGGGTGTGCACCTCGGCCCAACCGAGCTCGATCAGCACCTCGATCCGCGCCTCCGCGGCGGGTGGCTCCGCGAGGGCCCGGCGCAGGTAGGCGACCGCCTCCTCGCGCGCGCCGCGGGCGCTGGCCGCCCGCGCGGTGGTGCGAAGCGTGTCGACGACCCAGGCCTCGCCCGACGGCTCGGCGACGAGCAGATGGTGGGCCACCCGATCCGTTGGGGCGACCGCTTCGCGGAGCATCCGGGCGGCTCGCGCGTGCTCCCGCGCCCGCCTGGCGGGCCCCATATCCGCGTGGATCGCCGCCCGCACGACGGGGTGCACGAACCCCAGCCGCTCCTCGCCGCGAAGGATCTCGACCCTCGCCAGGGCCTCGGCCGCTTCAGCCGCCTGCGATACGTCGAGCCCGGCGAGCGCCGCGGCATGCCTGAGCTCGGCGTCGTCGTGGAGGATCGCCACCGCCTGGACGAGAGGGGTCGCCTCCTGTGGCAACCGGGCCAGTCGACGCAGGACGACACGCGAGATCGACGTCGGCCCAAGCTGCGACACCCGAGCGACGTTCTCGCCGGTCGGCGGGACCTCTTCGAAGGCCAGCTCGTTGAGAAGCTCGCGCAGCAGGAACGGGTTTCCCTGCGTGGCGGAATGGCACGCCGCGCAGAACTCGTCCTCCGCCTCGGAGAGGTGCGAGCCCCGGATGAGCTCGCCGACGGCGGCTTCGCTGAGCCGGCTGGGCCTCAGCACGCGCCCGAGCGGATCGGAGGTGATCTCGTCGAGAATGTCATCCGCGCCGGGCTCCGCCGTCCTGCTCGTAACCAGGGCGAGCGCAGGCAGGCCGTCGATGCGCTTGATCAGGTAGGCGAGCCAGCGCAGCGAGGCGGCGTCCGCCCAGTGGGCGTCGTCGACCGCGACCAGCAGGGGCCTTCGCTCGGTCAGGTTCGCGGTCAGCCAGTAGAGGCCATGGATGGGGGTGTAGGAAGAATCCTCCTGGCGAGCGCCGGGCTCCAGAAGCTCGTCGCTGAGCGCCGGCTCGGCGAACCGTGCGGCGCCCGAGAGCAACGCGCTCCGCTGCTCGTCGGAAGCCGATGCGAGCAGGGGCTCGAACAGCTGTCGCACAATGCCGAAGGCAAGGTCGCGCTCCAGCTCGCTGCCGCGCGCCATGAGCGTCTCCATGTCCATCGCCTCCGCCCGCGCGCGGGCTTCCTCGGCGAGCCGGGTCTTGCCGATTCCCGCCGGCCCCTCGATTACGAGAAGCCGCCCGCCGCCTTCGCGCGCCTGCTCGAGCAGTGAGTCGATGACCGAGAGCTCGGCCCCGCGCTCAAGTAGATCCCCCAACAAAAGCGGCTGAGCCACGGCGCTAAGTCCCTTTGCACCTCCGTCACGGCGACCGGTCGAGGCCGCCTTGGGGAACCACGCAAAATCATAGGGAAAGATGCAGGGTGCGCCCCGGTTGCGAACGGTCCCGCCTGCTGACGGAGACTAGGCACAGGATGGTGGCGACCTTGGAACGCAACGGGCGTCGCGCGGAGACCACGCCGCCGCAGAGCGCGAGGGTCCTTCTCACCACGGATGAGCCGCTTCTCGGCCGTGCCTTGAAGTGCCTGCTGGAGGCGCACGGCCTACGGGCCTTCGACGCCGAGCGCCTGGATCGAGCGCGGCGCATGCTCGGCGTCGCCGACAACGAGGTGATCCTCTGGGTTGGGGATCGGCTCGACGCCGAGGCCGCGGAGCAGGCTCGGGAGATCCGAGAGGCCCATCGAGGCGTCGGGCTTTGCGTGCTCGCCGACAGCGCCGATCCAGCCGCGCTCTGCGCCCTGGTGGCGAACAACGCCGAGGGCTTCGCGTTTCTGCTGCGAAGCAAGCGGCCCGGGATCGATGAGCTTCTCGACGCGCTGGGTCGAGCCGCCGACGGGCGATCGACGGTCGAGCCCTGCATCCTCGAGCAGCTCACCGCCCCCCAGGACCCGCACGACAACGACCTCGAGCCGCTCAGCGACGGCGAGCGCGAGGTCCTCGAGCTGGTCGCGCTGGGACTGCGCAATCACGAGATCGCACGGCGGCTGTGGAAGAGCGAGAAGACGATCGAAAAGCGCATCGGGCACCTGTTCCCGAAGCTCGGGCTCCACCCCGGCGCCCACCCTCACCTGGATCGACGGGTAGCGGCCGCCCGCATCTACCTCTGCAAGGGGCCCATCGGCGAGAACGGGCATCGCGTCGGGCGAGCATCGGGATCCGCCCGAGCGCCAGCCGGCATGTAGGCCAGGGAGTGCCCTACAGGGGGTCGCCCGGGAACTTCAGCTCGAAGCGCTCGACGAGCTCGGGCACCGTCTCCGGGCGCATCTCGAGGCCGTAGCGCTCACAGAGCGCCCCCAGGGTCTCGGGGTCGGCGTTGCCGACCCCGCCCAGGTCGACCAGCTCGGCGAAGAAGCCCTCGAACCCGGCGGGCGAGATGATCTCCAGGATCCGCGCCGGCTCGTCGCCGGCGTTCCAGAATGTGTGCCACTGGTTGCGCGGCTTGAAG
>DASPWW010000128.1:0-13627 GCA_035637595.1 Solirubrobacterales bacterium
ACACTGACGGTCACCGTCACCGATGATCTCGGGGAGTCCGCCATCCTCACTCACGCGGTCAGGATCAAGAAGAAGAAAAAGAAGAAGAAGTAAGCGGCGGCCGGCTGCTCGGGGCTAGATTGAGCAGGTGGCCGTGCGGCCGATCACCTTCCTGTCCGACTACGGAACCGACGACGAGTTCGCGGGCGTGTGCCGCGCGGTCATCGCGAGGATCGCGCCGGACGCCCAGGTGATCGACCTCACCCACGGAATCCGCCGCCACGACGTGCGCGAGGGCGCGATCGCGCTTGCCAACTCGCTCCAGTTCGCCCCGCCGGGAGTCCACCTCGCGGTCGTCGATCCCGGGGTCGGAACGGAGCGCCGTCCGATCGCGGTGAAGGTCGCCGAGGAGGACCGCGTTCTGATCGGCCCCGACAACGGACTGCTCTCGCTCGCCTGGCAGCGGCTCGGCGGGCCGGTCGAGGCCGTGGACCTGCGCGAGTCGAAGTTCCGACTCGAGCCCGCCTCTAGCACCTTTCACGGCCGCGACCTGTTCGCGCCCGTCGCGGCGAGCCTCGCGCTCGGAAACGAGCTCCGCGAGGCTGGGGAGGCCTTCGAGACCGACGCGCTGAGCGCGCTCGAGATCCCGGCGCCACGGATCTGGCCCGATCGCATCGTCTCCCACGTCGTGCGCACCGACCGGTTCGGCAACGTGGCCCTCAACGTCCACCACGAGCACCTCGCCGGCGGCCCGCTGCGCCTCGGTGAGCCGCTCGCCGTCGAGAGCGCCGGCGAGCGGGTGGGCGCGACCTTCGCCCGCGCATTCGAGGACGTCGGCCCCGGCGAGCTGCTGCTCTACGAGGACTCGAGCCGCGGCCTCGCGCTCGCCGTCAACCGAGGCAGCGCGGCCGAGCTGCTGCGCTTGCGCCGCGACGACGAGGTCGTCCTGCGTCCGGCGTGACATTGACGGGCTTCGGCCGGCCTCGCCACCACCTGCGGACGACCGACTCGACCAACGAGCGCGCCCGCGAGCTCGCCGAGGCGGGCGCCCCCAGCGGCGCCGTGGTGACCGCAGACGAGCAGACCGCGGGCCGGGGACGGCGCGGGCGCGCCTGGTCGGCGCCGCCGGGCAAGGCACTGCTCTACTCGGCGATCCTGCGCGACCTCGACGAGCGCCACGCGCTGCTCCCGCTCGCCGTGCCACTGGCGGTGTGCGAGGCGATCGAGGCGGTGGCGCCGCTGAGCTGTCGCGTCAAGTGGCCCAACGACGTCTGGATCGACGGCTCGAAGGTCGCCGGGGTGCTTATCGAGGCCCAGCCGCCCGACTGGGCGGTGATCGGGATCGGGATAAACGTCGCGATCGAGCCGGACGAGTTTCCGCCCCAGCTGCGCTGGCCGGCGACCTCGGTCGGTCGCGGCGCGACGGTGCCGGGCATCCTCGCGTCGCTCAACGAGGCGCTGTCGGGGTGGGTGGTGCGACCGGCGGACGAGACGCTGGCGAGCTTTCGCGAGCGCGACGCGCTGCAGGGCCGGGAGGTCGCGTGGGCGGGGGCCGGCGAGGGCAACGGCGTCGCCCGCGGGATCGACGATCGCGGGAACCTCGTGGTCGAAACGTCCGGTGATGGGCGAGTCGCGCTCGGCGCGGGTGAGGTCACCCTGCGTGTGGACAGCTAGCCCCAGTGTGCGACCCTGTTGTCCCAAGTGAAGCAACGCCGGACGCTCGAGCAACGGTTCCTGTTGCGTTTTCCGAAGCTCGGTGGGGTGATCAATGCCGCGGTCCTTCGCCTCCCGACCGCGAGCCGCATGCGACGCATGTTCGTCACGCGCGGGTTCCGGACCGCGTACGAGGCGTTCAGTCGCGGCGACTTCGAGGCCGCGTTCGCGCAGCTTCACCCCGAGGTGGAGTGGCATACCCCTCAGAGCTTTCCCGACGCCGAGGTTCTCAAGGGAAGGGACGCTGTGCTCGAGTGGTACGGCAGGCACTGGGTGAGCTCCTGGAAGTGGTGGGAAAGCGAGGCTGAGGAGATCATCGACCGCGGAGACGGGACGTTCGTGATCCACGCCGTGACGCGCGGGCGCGGCCGCGCGAGCGGTATCGACGTCGAGCTCAGGGACACCGACATCTACGAGATGCGGCGTGGCCTGGCGGTACGAGTCCGCGAGCTCGACGAGCGGTAAGCAGCCGGCCGAAGGCGCAAGCTCAGTTACGAGGTTGTCGAGTTATGCCCGCGTAGACGGGATAAGTCGACAAGTGAGGCCTAGTCCACGTCGGCGGCGCCGACCTCGGCCTGGCCGCCCTCTTCGCCCAGCGCCTCGCCGCGGTCGCCGGCCGCGTCGTCGCCGTCGTCGCCATCGCCCGCGTCGCCGTCCCGTTCGCCCTCGGCGCGCCGGGCTCCGTCGGCTCGGGCGGCCGCCCTCGCTCCGTCCTGACGGCCGCCGTTCGCACCCTTGCGCTTGCGCCGCCGCCGCTTGCCGCCCGAGCGTGGGAAGTTGCGCAGCAGCTCACGGGCGACCGCCGAAGGCTTGCGCGCCATCCGCATGCGCGCCCCGCGCAGCGCCTCCTCGGCCTCAGGGGTGTGGGCCACCGAGGCGGCGAGCAGCGCCACGGCGAGGCGGCGGTCCTGGTTGCGCGCAGCGTGGACGATGCGGCGCGCGTTGCGGCCATGGGCTCGGCCTGAGGAGTTGACGAACAGGCCGAGAAGCCGCTTGGTCTCGGGCCAGCGCTGCACGGCGTATTCCTCGTGTAGCTCGCGGGTGTATGCGGCCAGCCTCCAGACCCATGCCTGGGCCTGATCGCGTCGCCCGATGCGGCGCTCGGCAAGCGCCTGGAGCAGCGCCTTGGCGCCGGCGCGGCGCTCGTCGCGCGGCCACGTGCCCACCATGTCGCTCGCCTCGTCGAAAGCGTCGGGGTCGCGCAGCGCCGCGATCTCGGCCAGCGCCTTGAGCCGCAGCTGCTGGTTGCGGTTGCGCTGCACGCAGGTGAGCAGGAAGCGGCGGCGCAGATCGCCGGTCTGGTCGTGCTGGAGCATCGCCTTGGCGCGACGCCACCCGTTGGGGGCGACGCGCGCCCCGGCGAGCGCCGCCCAGGCGTGCTGCTCCGAGTAGTTGAGGTTCTCGACCGCGATCCGCCACAGGTCGCGCTCGAGAATGGCGAGGCGGCGCTCGGAGTCGGAGGAGACCGGGACCACGCGCCGCTCCACGCGCACCCGCCGTCCGCGCCCGCGCCGCACGGGTCCGACGACGATCGCCCCGCCCCGATAGACGTCGCGGTCGAGCAGGCTGTGAAGGGTGATGATCGTCTCGTCGTGGGTCGTGGCGGGGTGGACGAAGTCGATCACGATGCCCGCCTCCTTGCCTGGTGCGCGCCGTGTCACGCGGCCGACGCGCTGCTGGTAGACCCGCTTCGACGCGGTCGGCGCCAGGTGCATGCAGACCGTGGCGCGCGGCGAGTTCCATCCCTCGGCGAGAAGCATCGCGTTGCAGAGCACGTCGACCTCGCCGCGCTCGAAGGCGGCGAGGATCTCGGCAAGCTCGCGCTTCGGCGTCTCGCCGGAGACCGCCTGCGCTTTCATACCGGCTTCGCGGAACGACGCGGCGACGTTGTTGGCGTGCTTGACGCCCGCGGTGTAGACGACGCCCGGAGCCTTTCGGAACCGCGACTGGTAGAGGTCGGCGACAGCGACGTTGAACGGTCCCTGGTCCAGCAGCTTGGCCAGCTCCTCCTGGTCGAAGTCCTGGTCGACCTCGCCGCGGCGCAGCGGCACCTTGGCAAGCGTGCGCACCCCGGGGCCGGGCGGGATGCGGATGCAGCGCAGCGGAGAGATCACACCCCGCCGCGCGGCTTGGGCGAGATCGAAGCGCGAGGTCTGGGTCGGGAAGAGGTCGGCGACGTGGCGAGCGATCAGCGCCCCGGTCGCCGTCATGCCGATGAAGACCGGGCCCTGCCAGCGCCGAATGCAGGCGCTCGTCTTCTCGCCGAGCGCGGTATGGGCCTCGTCGCAGATCACGATCGAGTAGGCGTCCGAGACGCGGCTCGCGTTGCGCACGAACCACTGGTAGGTCTCGACCGTCACGGGGCCGTACGGGTGGTCGGCGCCGTCGAGCAGCGCCGGCGAGAGGCGCTCCTTGTAGCCGCGGTCCGAGATCTCACCGATGAACTGGTCGACGAGGTTGCGGCGGTGGGTGAGGATCAGCACGCCTCCGGTCCGCGACGCCTCGACGAAGCCCATCGCGGCAACGGTCTTCCCGGACCCAGTCGCGTGCTCGAACCAGAACCTGCGACCCGCGCCGGGATCCTCGGGAGCCTCCTCGATGACCTCCTCGTCCTCGGCGCCCGGCTCCTCCCAGTCGAGCGGCTCCTCGTCGGGCGCCAGGACCTCATCGGAATCGAGGTCAACCTCGCCGTCTCCGGCCGCGGCGCCGCCGTTCTCCGGCGCCTCGACGACGGCGCGGGCGATTGCGGCGCCGTTGGAGCGGCCGTTGGCGCCGGAGCGCTCGAGCTCGGTGACCAGCGCCGCGAGCGTTCCCGACAGGACATCGACCTGGTGCGGATCGAGCTTGGCCCCGTCGGCGAGCTCCGGCTCGTCCTCGGCGAGCAGCCGCTCGAGCCCGAGCACCAGCGAGAAGTCGCGCCGCCACTCGATCGACGGGGCCTCGGCGCCGTCGGCGAGCTCCTCGAGTGCCGCGTCGACGGCGCGCCGCCGCGCCGTCCCCGGCGCCAGCACGTCGGGACTCTCGCCGTCGAGCAGGATCGGTTCGCGGGCGAACTCGCTCGCTCGCTCTATCTCGGCGCTGGTGAGCGCCTTGGCCGCGCTCGCGGCGACGTCGGTGGTGTCAGCCATGAAGCCTTGGTCCGGCGCCCCCCGGTGCCAGTGATCCATGCAGCGGCGGGGAGCGCAGTAAGCTCGCTGGAGATTCGCCGAAGCCGGGCGCCTGTAATCCCGATCCGGGGTCCCCGCGGGTCCAGATTCGGATGGACCGTCACTAACTATACCCACCGAGTCGCCCCGAATGACCGCTCGACACCGTTCTTTTCGAGTTGCCGCAAGCCTTTTCGCGCTTGCCGCAGTGCTCGCGCTGGCCGCCTGCGGGAGCGATGACGGTGGGGGCGGCGCGGCGCCCGACTACGATGCGGCGCTGCGCGGCTCGCCACCGAAGCTCGCCGCGCTGCACGACCAGGCAAACGAGCTGCTCGACGGCGGCGCCGAGGCCTTCGAGTCCAGGCTCGACGAGCTCCGCGGCTATCCCGTCGTCGTCAACAAGTGGGCCTCCTGGTGCGGCCCGTGCCGCGCCGAGTTCCCCTGGCTTCAGTCGCTGGCCGCCAGGCACGGCACGAAGATCGCGTTCCTGGGCGTCAACTCCAACGACGGCGAGGAGACGGCCACGGAGTTCCTCGACGAGCTGCCGGTGCCCTACCCGAGCTACCTCGACCCGAAGCTGGAGGTCGCGGCGGTCTTCGACGCGCCGACGGAGTTCCCGGCGACGGCGTTCTATGACTCGGACGGAAAGCTCGTCTACGTGCGCCGCGGCGCCTACGCCGACGAGCAGGAGCTCGCCGCCGATATCGATCGTTACGCCCGCTAGCGACCCGCGAAGCGGATAATTCAGGTCACGATGCGGCGGCTTCGACTCGCCCTCTCCGGTTTGCTTGTCGCAGCGGGGCTCCTCGGTCTCGCGGGCGGCGGCGCGGCTCAGGAAGAGGGGAACGGCGTCGCCTACTCGATCGAGATCCCGGGGACGATCGACCCGGCGACCCAGCGCTGGCTCGGCGAGGCGCTGGACGACGCGGCCGACGCCGACGCCGACGTCGCGATCCTGCGCATCGACACGCCCGGCGGGCTCGATACCTCGATGCGCGAGATGGTGCAGGACATTCTTGCTGCGCCGATGCCCGTGATCGTCTACGTGACGCCGAACGGGGCGCGCGCGGCGTCGGCCGGCGTCTTCATCGTCGAGGCGGCCGACGTCGCGGCGATGGCGCCGCAGACGAACATCGGCGCCGCGTCGCCGGTCTCGCTCGGTGGCGGCGACGTCGACGATGTTCTCGGTCAGAAGATCGAGAACGACGCCGGCGCCTACGTGCGGGCGCTCGCCGAGGGCCACGGGCGCAACGGCGACCTCGCCGACCAGATGGTCAAGGAAGCCGTGAGCGTCACCGCCTCGGAGGCCGAAGCAAGGGGCCTGATCGACGTCATCGCTCCGAGCGAGCGCGACCTGCTCGACCGGCTCGATGGCTTCGAGGTCCAGGGCCCCAAGGCCCAGCGCCTCGAGACGGCCGGCCTCGTGATCGAGCAACACGACATGCCGCTCCAGTACGACCTGCTCCAGATCCTCGTCAACCCCACCGTCTCCTACCTGCTGCTGATCGCGGGGCTCGTCGGGCTCGCGATCGAGCTGTTCGCGGGCGGAGGCGCGATCGCCCCGGGCGTGCTTGGGGCGCTGTCGCTGCTGCTCGGGGCCTACGGGACGGCGCTCTTGCCCGTCACGCTGGTCGGCGTCGTACTGATCGTCGCCGGAGTGGGGCTGATCGTCGCCGAGGCCCACCTGCCCACCCATGGGATCCTCGGCGCCGCCGGGGTCGGCGCGCTCGTCGTCTCGGGCCTGCTGCTCTACGACACCGACTCCGAGGCGCTCGGAGTTTCGGTCCCCGTCGTCATCGCCGCTGGTCTGCTGCTCGGCGGCTTCATCGCGTTCGCGGTCCAGCGCGCCGTGCTCGCCAACCGCGAGCGACCGAGGACCGGGTGGGAGGAGCTGGTCGGGGAAGTGGGCGAGGTGCGCGTTCCGCTGGCGCCGGTCGGCCAGGTCTTCGTCGAGGGCGCTCTGTGGAGGGCGCGCCCGGTCGACGACGGCACCACGCTCGATCGCGGGTATAGAGTCCGCGTCGAGTCGGTCGACGGCCTCACGTTGGTCGTCCGGCCGGCCGGGACGGAGGCCGCGAAGACGGCCGAGGAAGCTGAGGAAGGAGCTGGGTAGTGGGAGCTGCACTCGCGATCATCGGGATCCTCGTCGTCTTCCTGTTCATCCTGCTCGCGTCCGCGATCAGGATCCTTCGCGAGTACGAGCGCGGGGTGATCTTCAGGCTCGGGCGGCTGATCGCGCAGAAGGGACCAGGGCTGATCCTGCTGATCCCGATCGTCGACAAGATGGTCAGGGTCGACCTGCGGACAGTGACGTTGAACGTCCCGCCGCAGGAGGTGATCACCCGCGACAACGTAACGGTGCGGGTCACCGCGGTCGCCTACTTCCGGGTAATCGACCCCAACCGCGCGATCACCGAGATCGAGAACTTCCTGCTGGCCACGTCCCAGATCTCCCAGACAACGCTGCGCTCGGTGCTCGGCAAGGCCGAGTTGGACTCACTGCTCTCCGAGCGCGAGCGCCTCAACACCGAGCTGCAGCGGATCATCGACGAGCAGACCGAGCCCTGGGGCATCAAGGTGACGACGGTCGAGGTCAAGGACGTCGAGCTGCCTGCCGAGATGCAGCGCGCGATCGCCCGCCAGGCGGAGGCCGAGCGCGAGCGGCGCGCCAAGATCATCGCCGCCGACGGCGAGTTCCAGGCCGCGGAGAAGCTCTCCCAGGCCGCGGATATCTTCAGCCGCAACCCGGCCACGATGCAGCTCCGCTACCTGCAGACCCTGCTCGAGCTGGGCGTCAACCAGAACTCGACGATCGTCTTCCCGCTGCCGATGGACCTCGTCACTCCGATCATCAAAGCTCTGGAGGCGTCGAGCGGCGGCGGGGGCGCGCCCCGGTCGGGGCCGCCGGGCTGAGCCGCGTCGTCCACAGGGTCGCCCGGGATCGCGACGAGGTGAACGCGGCGCTCGAGCTGCGCGTTCGCGTGTTCTGCGACGAGCAGGGAGTCTCCCGCGAGGCCGAGCTCGACGGGCGCGACGACCGCGCGGCCCACGTCGTCGCCATCGACGAGGACGGCGACGTGATCGCCACCTGCCGCTTGTTCATCTTCGACGATGGGGAGTGCCGGCTCGGGCGCATGGCGGTCGCCGCCGAGCGGCGGGGTGGGGGCGTCGGCCGCGCTCTGCTCGACGTCGCCGAGGCGGAGGCGGTGCGGCTCGGCGCGCGTGAGGTTGTGCTCCATGCCCAGACACGGGCCGAGCCCTTCTATGCGAGCTGCGGTTATGTCCCGGAGGGAGAGCGGTTCATGCAGGAGGGAATCGAGCACATCCAGATGCACAAGGCGGTCGCGGGGCGGTGACGTGAGCGGGCCCGAGATCAGGCTCGACCAGCTCACGGGACTTCGCACCGTGCTCGCCCCGGGGCGCGCCGAGCGCCCCGACGCGTTCGATCGCTCCGGCATTCCCGCGGCCTCGGGCGGCGCCGAATGCCCGTTCTGCGAGGGACGCGAGGACCGCACGCCGCCGGAGGTCTGGGCGGCGAGGCCGGGTGGCGGCGAGCCCGACACGCCGGGCTGGACCGCCCGCGCGGTGCCAAACCTCTACCCGGTGCTGCGCACGGGCGGCGGCGAAGGTGCCGGGGACCCGGCGGAGTCCGGCCTGGCGAGCGCCGCCGACCCGCTGCGCGCCTCGGCCCGCGAGCGAGCGCCGGACCTGTTTTCGCGCCGGCCCGCGGAGGGCGCCCACGAGGTGATCGTCAGCGCCCCCGAGCACGTCGCGTCGCTATCCGACCTCGACGGCGAGCGCTTCGCCGGCACCGTGGCGGCGTGGCGCGAGCGCATGCGCGCTCACGGGGATGCGGCATACCTCCACCTGATCGTCAACGAGGGCCCCGATGCCGGAGCGTCGCTCGAGCACACCCACGCTCAGCTCTACGCCCTCCCGTTCGTGCCCGCCGCGGTGGCCCGCGAGCGCGAGCGCTTCAGCGCCTACCACGAGCGCACGATGGGTGGCAATCTGCTCTCCGACCTCGCCGCCGAGGAGGTGCGACGCCGCGAACGGCTCGTCGCGATCGACGACGAGGCGCTGCTCGTCTGCCCCTGGGCGTCGAGATCTCCGTTCGAGCTTCGCGTCATCCCGCGCCGTCCCGGCCCGAGCTTCGAGGCCGAGGACGGCACCGGCACGGCGATGATCCGCACGGCGCTCAACGCGCTGCCGCGTCTCTTCGGCGCGCCGCCGCAGCTCAACCTCTGGGTGCGAACCGCGCCGCGGGGCGCCGATCAGTTCGGCTGGCACGTCGACGTCGTTCCTCGGCTCACGATCCGGGCCGGGTTCGAGATGGGCACCGGCGTCGACATCAACGTCTATCCGCCCGAGCGCGCCGCGGCCGACCTGCGCGGGGCGCTCGAGTAGCCTCCGCCGCCGTGAGCCCGCCCGTCGCTCGCCCGATTCCCCGCTTCGTCGCCGACTCGGCGCAGGAGGGGCTGCCGTACGGGCGCTGGGCGGAGCAGGTCCGCGACGAGTTCGAGACCGCGTGCCGCAAGCTCGCCGACGAGGCCGGCGCGTCGCTTGACGCGGAGTCGCTGTTCTTCTTTCCCGAGCGCGGCTGGGGAGGCCGCGTGTACCTGCCGGTGACGGGGCGCTCTCCCGAGCAGGAGGGCAGCGCGCCGATCGAGTTCTTCGGCCACGTCTCGTTCGAGCGCCCGACCGACGAGGACGAACCCGCCGATCTGAGGGCCACGGCCGACTTCACCGACGTGATTGCGGACGACAACCCCGACTGGAAGATCGACATCAACGAGGACGTGATCGGGACGTGGCACGCCGACGCCGGACGCGGGGGCGAGATCACGCTGGTCTGGGGCCTGCCCCTCGTGCGCGGCGCGATCGCGGCGACCGCCGAGCTCGGCAGCGACGTCGTCGACCAGACCCCGATCCACGAGGGGCGCTTCACGCTGATCGCCGTCGACGCCGTCAAGGGCTTCGGCGACGACCTCTTCCTCGAGATCCGCCTCTGGGACCGGCGCCTCAACCAGGTCGCATCGGAGAGCCTCTACGACGAGCCCGGCGACGAAGACCAGGGCGGCTGAGCATCCGGCGAGCCGTTGCACTGGATGGTGCGCGGTCGTGTGGCGATAATGGGTCCCTGCCCCGATAGCTCAGTCGGATAGAGCGACTCCCTCCTAAGGAGTAGGTCCCAGGTTCGAATCCTGGTCGGGGCGTTCGTAGTTGCAGCAGGCGCGGTTAACGCAGCGCCGCCTCCGCCAGCCACTCCTGGGGCAGCACCCCGACCGAGCGACCCGGATATTCGGGGACCAGCGACTGCGCGAGGCGGCCTGCGGCTCGCGCCTCGATCGCCGGTCGCAGCTCGTCGACGGTCATGAGCAAGCTGAGGCTTGGAGCGATCTGAAAGTCGGCCGCGTTCGGTTGCTCGCCTCCCAGAAGACCAGAGGCGATCCACGCGTCGACGCGGTCGAGCATGGAAGGCAGCGCCACCAGGTCGGCCTTGACGGCCTCGTCCGTGGCACCGATCAGGCGCGCGTACCAGGCCACCGTGGGGCCGCCGGTCGCGGCCGCGAGCCGCGGGTTGATCAGAAGCCGCGCACCCTGGATGCTTCGGGCGTCGGCCAGCTGGGCGCCCACCATCCTGCGGTCACGGCGGAGCTCCCAGACCTCGATCCGGCGCGCCGCCGGCTGCAGCACCTCGTCGCCCCAGCGCTCGGCCTCCTCGACCTCGCGCCGCAGCGTCTCATCGCGCGGGAAGAGCGGCGGCTCGGGTGTGAGCTCGTCCAGAGCGGCGGAGATCTCCCGTGATCCCTGGATCCTGCGACCGTCGATGCGCAACGCCGGAACAGTTCTCCGCGGGAAGCCTCGCAGGCGGAGGATCGGACCCGTAAAGGGCAGCAGCAGCCACGTCGTCTCGTACTCGACGCCTTTGCGTTCGAGCATCAGCGCCGCGGCCATGCTCGGGTGCGAGGCGGGCATGGCGTAGAGGTTTGCGGTCACGACGCCTGGCTCAGTGGCCTGTGCGCCCGCAGCCGCTCGACGATCCCCCACTTCGAGCGGTGAACCTCGTCGATCTGGAAGCCCACGCCCGGCAGGTAGTCGAGCGGCTCGCGCAGCAGATGATCGGCTTCGAAGCGAACGGCGAGCGGCTCCAGAAGCCGCTGGCCGCCGCGAACCACGCGGGCGGGGCTGCGCACGTGCTCGAGCATCAGCAGCTCGCCGCCGGGACGCAGCACGCGGAACGCTTCGCGCGCCGCGGCCGTCGTGTCCGGGATCGTGCAGAAGCCGAGAGTGCAGGTGACGGTGTCGAAGCTCGCATCCTCGAGCTCCAGCGCCTGGGCATCGCCGAGGCGCAGATCGGCGAGATGGCCCAGCTCCCGCGCGCGCTCGCGTCCGAGCTCGAGCATCTCGGGACTCAGCTCGATCCCGGTGAGCTCGACGTCGTCCGGATAGAAGGGCAGGTTCCGGGCGGTTCCGGCGGCGAGCTCGAGAACGCGCCCGCGGGCCCGCGAGCAGACCCACTCGCGGCCGCCGCCGAACAGGATCCGCTCGAAGAACGAGATCTGGCGGTCATAACCGCCGGCGTGCTTGTCTTGGACGGCGCGGACGCGCGCCGTCTCCTCGGCAGGCGGCGGGACCTTCGGCCCGGCAGCGCTCACCCGAACCAGCGCTCTCGCCTGGTGGAGCCGAACTCCTGCTTCTCCGCTGCGAGCTCGCGGGAGGGCCCGACCAGCCGTGCCGTCGGCTTAGGCCCGCCGAGGAAGTTTGCCTCGACCTTTGCGACGCTCCCACGGCCGAACTCGAGATAGCAGCTCCCGGCGCCCTCGTAGGGGCGCTCGAGCTCGACGCCGCGAAGGCCTGCGGCGATGTCGTCGGCCACGACCCGGGCGGCGGCCTCGGCGAAAACGCCCGCCTTTGCCACCGGCGCGCCGGCGACGTCGCCCAGGGCGTAGACGCCGGCAAAGCGGGTCGCCAGGTTGGCGTGGTCGACGGGCACCCACCCGTCGACGGCGAGTCCCGAGCGCTCGACCACCTCGGGCACGCGGTGGACGGGTATCCCGATGAACAGGTCGTACGGCACGGTCTCGCCGCTCTCGAGCCGGGCCACGCGGCTCTCGGTGTCGATGCTGACCACGAGCTGCTTGGCCATGTACTCGATCGCTCGCTCCCCGAGGGCGCCGAGGATTCCCTGCGAGACCTCCCCGGTTATCGGCACCGGCGCCGCCATTGGCCCATACACCGTGATCTCCGTAGCCTGCCTGATCCCCCGCTGGACCAGGCTGTCGTGGAGCAGGAGCGCGCCCTCGAACGGCGCGGGCGGGCACTTGAAGGGGTGGCCCAGGATCGCGATGACGAGCTTTCCTGCGTCGAAGTCGGGGAGGGCGTCGCGCAGTCGCTCGGCTCCGGCTATCGAGTAGTACTCGAACCCGCCCTGCTCGAAGCCCGGCGTGGCAGCGAAGTCGTAGTCGGCGCCCAGCGCGACGGCGAGGACGTCGGCCTCATACGAGTCCTCGTCCGTCGTCACGCGCCGGCTCTCCGGGTCGATCGAGGTCACGCGTTCCTGGCGGAATTCGACCCCGTCCTTGGAGATGTCGCGGTAGGGCAGGCGTACGTCCTCCGCGGTCTTGCGGCCGAACATGACGTCAAGCTTCGAGAAGCCGAAGCTGAACGACTCGTTCTGGTCGAGCAGCGTGATGCGAAGCTCGTCGGCGAGCGAGTCGGAGAGTCGCGTCGCCAGCTCCAGCCCCGCGAAACCGGCCCCAAGGATCAAGACGTGCTTCTTCACCGCGCAGCGGAAGATAGCCCTATCGTCCCTGACCTCGTGCTCGACAAACACGCCGCTGGCGCAAAGTTGGTCGAGGATGGCGCGAGTCGGTAGCCGGGGCCTTTTCGGGGGCCTACTTCTGGCCTTCGCCGTGCTCGCAATCGCGACGTCCGGCCCGCGAGCCGAACCCGGCTTCGCTACGGGGGCGAGCGCCGCGGCCGGCGCGGACAAGAAGTCGCGTTGCGCCACGCACCGGGCGGCGTTCCGGCGATTCCGCAGCGAGCTCACACTCAGCTGCGAAGGGGGCTATCTGCTGGTCGGCTCCAACGGACTGCCGAACCACGAGGTGATGGTCGGCATCACGCGCTGGATCCAGCAGGTCCCCCTGCCGCAGCCCTACGGTGGCTCCAACGTGTTCAAGATTCCGCTCAGGCCGCACATCGCGGAGGAGCCGACTCCGACGAGCGGTCAAAACGCCACAGCCGTGGCCGTCAACGGCGTGCCGATCTTCAACCCGACCGACGGCACCGGGATCTACTCCCCAGAGCACGACCCTGAGCTGACCGGCGAGCTCGATGACTGTAGCGGGCACGCCGGCGGGGCCGACGACTACCACTATCACTACGGCTCGCCTTGTCTGCTGCATGAGCTCGGCTCGAAGGGAGCGCTGGCCGGCTACGCGCTCGATGGCTTCCCGATCTACGGCTACCGGGAGCCGGATGGCTCGAAGCCGCGTCATCTCGACGGGTGCAACGGACATTCGAGCGACGAGCTGGGCTACCACTATCACTTCACCAAGGACCGTCCCTACACGCTGCTCTGCTACCGCGGCACTCCGCAGCTCGAGGGCCAGCCGGTCACACAGCCGATCCGCATGCCACACGGACCGGAGGACGTGACGATCACCGCGGCGAGCGTGACCGCGGAGGGTGGCCGGATCGATCTCAGCTCGGCAAGCGGGCCCGGATCGGTGGCGTGGCAGATGACTTCGCCCTCCTGCTGGCTGTTCACCTTCAACGAGCCG
>DASPWW010000129.1:0-9712 GCA_035637595.1 Solirubrobacterales bacterium
CTTCTTCTTCTTGTGCTTCTTCGTGATCTTCCAGCGGCGATCCGCGGGCGTCGGGTCGGCGTTCCCCGCCGCGTCGATGGCGCGTACGGCGAAGACGTGCTTGCCGCGCCTGAGCCCCTTGAGCTTCACGGGTGAGGTGCACGGCTCCCAGCCGCCCTCGTCGAGCTGGCACTCGAACGTCACGCCAGGCTCGCTGCCGCCGAACTCGAACTTGACGTGGCGCTTGAAGGTCTTCTTCTTGGGGCCCTTGCGGATCCCGGTGTCGGGCGGGAAGGTGTCGCCGCTCGGGGGAGGCGTTGCGGCGGGGACGAACTCGTCGGCGCCGATGTCGGGGGCGGAGCCCAGGCTGCGCGGATCGCCATCGATGTCGGCGCTGCCGAGGCCGGCGCCGGCGGTGCCAGCGTCGATGGTGGGTGAGCTGGCCAGCTGGTGGAAGTCGCCGACCCCGGGGCCTGAGAGCTGCGGTGGCGCGACCTGATTGGCACCGAAGCCCGGATCGGTGACCGTCGTGCCCGGACCGGGTTCGAACTCGGTGTCGTAGTTCGAATGATCCAGGTTGATCGTGACGGTCCCCGTCGTCGCGGCGGCCGACACGTCGGCGGCTGTTCCACTGCCACTTGCGATGACGTTGATCGCGTTGAGCGTCAGCTGGGCAGCGTCGCCATCCTGCAGATCGATCGCGCTGGTGTTCCCGGCCGTGGCTACTGCCGAGACGTTGATCAGCGTGGCTGTGCTCGTGGCCGTGCTGGAGAAGAACCGCACGGCCGCGCCTCCGGTAGGCGCGGTCGAAGTGCAGACGCTGTCCCGGATTACCGCATCGAGGGCAGGCAGGCAGGCAACGTGCGCGCTGCTCGTCGCGACCACCCGCTCCGCGGTCGCGGGTGCCTGGATGTCCAGCGCGACGCCGTTGGTCCCCATGCTGTGCTCGATTCGGAGGTCCCGGACGACGGTCCCTGCCGCGTCGACATCTACAGCCGGCCCGGCGGCCGTGGAGGTGATCGTCGGCCGCGTCTGGTTGGCGGCGCCGTGCAGGTCAATCGCGACGTTGATCGTCACCTCGTTGGCGCCCTCCACGTAGGTCCCTGGATTGAGTACGACCTCGTCGCCGTTCCCGGCCTCGACTTCGACCGCCCGCTGTAGCGTGCATGGCGGATCCGGCGGCTCGCACGTCCCGCTCGCCGAGCCGGCGGGATCGGCGAACAGCGTGGCGGCGGATGCTCCGGGTGCCGCCCACAGCGCAAATGCAGCGATCGGCACCGCGACCAGCCCCCTGCCGGAACTCGCTCTCACGTCGCCGAGGTTAGCGAGCGCGCGAAACCGGGGTCAGGCGGGCACGCCGGCGGGCTCGCCGAGCCCCGCCAGGGAAGCGACGCGCTCGCGGTGCAGGCGAGCTTCCCCGAGCAGCTCGCCGGAGACCTTGGCGCGCTTGAGCCAGAACTGGAGGTCGTGCTCCCAGGTGAAGCCGATCCCACCGTGAACCTGAAGCGCCGTGGCGGTGACGGTCCAGGCGGCGTCGGAGGCGCGGGCCTTGGCCATCGAGGCGGCAAGCGGGAGGGTCTCGGGCTCGGCGTCGGCCGCCCAGGCCGCGTAGTAGGTAAGCGAACGCGCCTCCTCGGTGTCGTAGAGCATCCGCGCGCACTGGTGCGAGACCGCCTGGTAGGAGCCTATCGGGCGCCCGAACTGCTCGCGCTCCTTGGCGTAGTCGACCGCCATCTCCATCGCGCGCTGGGCGACGCCGACCAGTTCCGCCGCCACGGCGACGACCGCCCGGTCGATCGCGGCCTCGACGCCGCCGGGAAGCGAATCGCCTCCGCCAGCCGAGACGTGCGAGTAGCGGCGCGTGGCGTCGATCAGCTTCAGCGAGTCGATCGTCGCGTCGCCGGGCTCGACCAGCTTGGCGCCGTCGCCGTCGTCGAGCACCAGCACCGCGGCGCCCTCGGCGTCCAACACCAGTGACGGCTCGGGCTGCGTCGCCGCCACTCCTGCGCGGCCCTCGCCCGAGGCGATTCCGCCCAGCCAACGCTCGCGCTGCTCGTCCGATCCGGCGTCGGCGAGGATCAGCCCGGCGATCGCGTTCGAGAGGAAGGGCGCCGGAGCGCAGGCGTAGCCGAGCTCCTCGCACAGGATCACCAGCTCGACCATCCCCAGCCCCTGGCCGCCCTGCTCTTCGCTGATCGCGATGCCGGGCCATCCCAGCTCGCAGATCTGCTTCCAGAGGTCGTCGTCGTAGCCCTCCGACTCGGCGAGCTCGCGCACCTTCGCGGGCTTGAACCGATCGGCGAGGAACTCGCGCGCGGTGGACTTGATCTCCTGCTGGGTGTCGTCGAAGCCGAAGTTCATAGTCCGCCCTATCTCAGCTTCGGGAGCCCCAGGACGCGCTCGGCGACGATGTTCTTCAGCACCTCGGTGGTCCCGCCCTCGATCGAGTTCGCCCGCGCGCGCAGGAAGCGGTAGGCCCACTCGGAGTCGCGCTCCAGCCCCTCGGGGCCGAGGACCTCTGTGGCAAGCTCGGTGAGCGCCTGGTTGAGGTCGGCCCACTCCCACTTCGCGATCGAGCCCTCGGGGCCGGGCGTGCCCGTCTTCATCGTGTCGGTGAGCGCGCGCAGGGCCCCCAGCCGCAGCGCCTCCGAGCCGATCCTCAGCTCGGCGATCCGTTGGCGGAGCACCGGGTCGTCTCCGAGCCCGCGCTCGGCGATCAGCTCGATCAGCTGCTCGAGCTCGCGCCGCAGCGCCACCGCCGAGGCCGCGCCGATCCCCGCGCGCTCGTTCATCAACGTGGTGATCGCGACGTTCCAGCCGTTGCCCTCGCCGCCGATCAGGTTCTCGTCCGGGACGTAGGCGTCCTCGAAGAAGATCTCGTTGAACTCGGCTTCGCCGGTGATCTGGCGTAGGGGACGAACCTCGACGCTGTCCTGCTCCATGTCGCAGATGAAGTAGCTGAGGCCCTTGTGCTTCGGGGCCTCGGTGTCGCTGCGCGCGACGAGCATGCACCACTTCGCCTCGTGGGCGAAGGTGGTCCAGACCTTCTGGCCGCTCACCCGCCAGCCCCCGTTGTCGCGCTGCGCGCGTGTCTTCAGTGACGCGAGGTCGGATCCTGACTCGGGCTCCGAGAAGCCCTGGCACCAGATCTCCTCCGCCGACAGGATCGGCTCGAGGAAGCGCTCCTTCTGCTCCTCGGTGCCGTGGGCGATCACGACCGGGCCGCCCATGACGAGCCCGAGGATGTTGGCCGGCCGCGGCGCCCGTGCGCGGGCGATCTCCTCGCTGAACAGCGCCTGCTCGACCAGCGTCGCCCCGCGGCCGCCGTACTCCTTCGGCCACGAGATCCCGGCCCACCCCGCCTCGTGCATCTTGCGCTGCCACTCGCGCTCGAAGTTGAACCTCTCGAGATCGCCGTGCGGCGCGGGGCCGGGATTGTTGGCCTCGATCCACGCCCGCGCCTCGTCCTGGAACGCCTGCTCCTCGGCGGTCAGCGTCAGGTCCACGCCACAGAAACTAGTGGACCGCCGCTCACGGCGAAGCGCCGCTGGCTGGCGAGCCAATCGAGATGCCTAGTCGAAGAGGTACAGCACCGCGATCGCAGAGCCGATCCAGGTCAGCCCCGCGAACAGCATCCCCGGGTCCTCGCTGAGGATCACCGCGGTCGAGCGCGTGTCGCGGCGGTCGTAGATCAGGTAGAGGTAGCGGAAGACCCCGTACAGCACCGAGGGCGCCGTGGCGAGCATCTTCGACCCGACGAGAGGGGAGTCGATCGCGTAGATCGCGTAGCTGATGATCGCGGCGGCGGTCACCATCGCGACCATCTGATCGAGGAACGGCAGCGAGTAGTGCTCGAGCACGGGCCGGCTCTCCACCCCTCCCTCCTGCTCGAGCATCGCCTCCTGGCGCCGCTTCGTGAAGCCGAGAAACAGCGCCAGCATCGCGGTGCAGAGCAGCAGGAACTCCGACGCCTGGGCCTCGACGGCAACCGCCCCGGCTACGACGCGCAGCAGGAACAGCGAGGCGATCGTCATCACGTCGATGATCACGAGCCGCTTGAGCACCAATGTGTAGGCGGAGGTGATAGCCCCGTAGAGGGCCACCAGCCCCCCGGCCTCCGGATCGACGGCGAGCAGGGGGATCGCGATCGCGACGGCGACGAGCACGGCGGCGGCGGCGGCGGCCGTGGCGCTCGAGAGCTGGCCGGCGGCGATCGGGCGGCGGCGCTTCTCGGGGTGGCGGCGGTCGAGCTCGGCGTCGTGGATGTCGTTGAACAGATAGCCGGCGCTCGACATCGCGCAGAACCCGACGAAGACGAGCACGGCGTCGAGGACCTGCGGGCCCTCGTCCACCTGGCCCGAGAACAGCAGGCCCGCGAAGACGAGCAGGTTCTTGACCCACTCCTGCGGGCGCAGGGACCGGCCGAGGGCGAGCATGGTCGGAGAGGTTAGGCGGGATCCACGAGCACGCCCGGGTTGAGCGTCGCGCTGGGATCGAGCGCCCGCTTCGCGGCGCGCAGCGCGTCGGCGAACGGCTCGGGGCGCTGGCGGTCGTACCACGGCCGGTGGTCGCGCCCGATCGCGTGGTGATGCGTGATCGTCCCCCCGCACTCGATCACGGCGTCGGACACGGCGGCCTTGATCTCCTCCCACTGCTCGACCTCCCCACCGCGCTTCGCCGGCGCGAGGACCGTGTAGTAGGGCGCCGGCCCGTCGGGATAGACGTGCGTGAAGCGGCACGACAGCAGCGCCGACCCGGGCCCCTCGGGCGGCGCGCTGGAGACCTCGGATACGGCTCGGCGTGCGGTTTCCATCACCCGCGAATGGAAGGTGTCGAAGCGATCCCAGGTGATCGCCGTCTCGAAGGTGTCCGACAGCACGCCGACCGCGACGAACGTGTCACGCAGATAGGGCGCCGCGAGGAAGGCGTGGCGCCAGGCCCCGACTGGGTCGGATCCGTCCGCCCCGGCCGGTGGGTTGTCGCGAAGCTTGCCGGGCTCCTCCGGCACGCGCGAGCGCACGTCGCCCGGCACGCCACCGTGCTCGCGCGCCGCCGCAAGCGCGATCCCCAACGGCTCGTCGACGGGGTGGTGGGCCGACTCGAAGCCGAGCACGAGCAGTGACTTCCCGGACGGGCCGGCGTGGGTCAGCGCGGCCTCGGCCGGATCGAGCAGACGGCAGTTCGTCGGGTAGAGCCCCGACTGCGCCAGCTCGCGGACGGCGGCGGCGCCGGCCGCGAAGTCATCGAAGGCGACCCCGCAGGAGGCCTTCCAGCGCGGGCGCTCGTGCAGCCGCACCCAGGCCTCTGTGATCACGCCGAGGATCCCCTCGGAGCCGATCAGCATGCGGTCGGGGCTCGGCCCGGCGCCGGAGCCCGGCAGGCGGCGGCTCTCCCACTCCCCCACCGGGGTGATCGCGCGCACCGACTCGACGAGGTCGTCGATGTGCGTGTACAGCGTCGCAAAGTGGCCGCCGGCCCGCGTCGCGATCCAGCCGCCGAGGCTCGAGAACTCGAATGACTGCGGGAAGTGGCGCAGCGTGAGGCCGTGGGAACGCAGCTGGTCCTCGAGCGACGGGCCGAGCGCTCCCGCCTGGATGCGGGCCGCGCGCGACGTCTCGTCGACTTCGAGCACGCGATCCAGGCGCCCGAGGTCGATCGTCACCGCGCCCGCGTAGGAATCCGCGATCCGGGGCTCGACTCCGCCGACGACGCTCGTGCCGCCGCCATACGGGATCGCCGCCGCGCCGGCGCCGGCGCACCACTCCAGCAGCGCCTCGACGTCGGCCTCGTCGCGCGGCCTCGCGACGAGGTCCGGCGGCTTGTCGATCCGGCCGCGAAAGCCGCGCACGCTGTCGGTGTAGGAGCGGCCGAGCGCGTGCGAGACGCGGTCGTGGCGCTCGGAGCTGACGATCTCGGCGAGCGACGCCGGCGCCTCGAGCCGGGGATCGGGCAGCTCGATCGCCTCGAGCGGCACCGGCTCCTCGACCGCGTCGCCGCCGAAGCCGAGCCGCTCGCGGATCCCGGGCGCCGCGGCCTCGAGGTCGGCACGCCCGAGCGCGCTGTCCTCGTAGCCCCAGCCCCAGTGCTTGCGCCGCCGGGCGGTGGCCGTCGAGGCGCGGGCTACCAGTGCACGCCCTTCATCAGGTAGGCGAACGCGACCTGCTCGGTCGAGGCCTCCTCGTCGGTGGCCTTGCCCTTCTCCGCCTTCTCGCCCTTCGCCGCCTTGGAGTCCGGGAACAGCTTGTAGGCGGTGTTGAGGATCGCGTCCGATGCCTTGGGGGCGACGTTGTAGAGCAGCTCGCCGAAGTTGCCGAGCCGCGTGGCGATCTTCTTCGGCCGCGTGATGATCGCCTCGGCGATCATGTCGGCGGCCTCGTCAGGGGTGCTGGTCGGGAAGGCGTCGTACATCTTCGTCGGCGCGATCATCGGCGTGCGGACGAGCGGCATGTGGATCGTCGTGATCGCGACGCCGTCGTCGACCACCTCGGAGGCGATGCAGCGTGAGAAGGCGTCGAGCGCCGCCTTCGACGACACGTAGGCCGAGAAGCGCGGCGTGTTGGTCTGCACGCCGATCGAGCTGACGTTGATGATCTGGCCCTTCTTGCGCTCGCGCATCCCGGGCAGGAAACGCAGGATCAGCTTCAAGGCGCCGAAGTAGTTGAGCTGGATCGTGCGCTCGAAGTCGTGGAAGCGGTCGTAGGACAGCGCGACCGAGCGGCGGATCGAGCGTCCCGCGTTGTTGACGAGGATGTCGACGCCGCCGTGCTGCTCGAGCACCTCGTCGGCCATCCGGTCGAGGTCCTCGGTGTCGGAGAGGTCGGCCTGATGGACGTGGGCGGTGCCCCCCTTCTCCTCGATCTCGGCCTTCGTCTCCTCGAGCTTCTCCGGCGTGCGCGCGACGAGCAGCACGATCCCGCCGGCCTCGGCGATCTTGATCGCGGCCGCCTTTCCGATCCCCGAGGAGGCTCCGGTGATCATCACGGTCTTCCCCGAGACCGCGCCGCTCAGCGAGCGGTCGCGGAAGAGGTCGGGATCGAGGTTGCGCTCCCAGTAGTCCCAGAGCTTGTCGGCGTAGGTCTCGAGCGGCGGGACCTGGATCCCGCTGCCCTCGAGCGCCGCCTGGGCCTCGCGGGAGTCGAACTTCGTCGGGTAGTTGACGTAGGTGAGCACGGCGCGCGGGATCCCGAGGTCGCCGAGCACCTGGTCCGAGATCCGCTTGACGGGCGGCAGCATCTGGAGGCCCGAGCGGATCTGCGGTGGAACGACGTTGAACACGCGCGAGTCGAGCCGCAGCCCGAACTCGGGTGCGTGCGCCGCCCGCGCGAACATGTTCATGATCTGGCCCGCCGTCTTGGGGCCCGGATCGGTGAGATGGAATGCCCGCCCGTCGAGACCCTCCTGATGGGCGATGTGGTCGAGGGCCTTGGCGACGAAGTCGACCGGGACGAGATTGATCTCGCGCCCCTCGATCCCGATCTGGGGCATCCACGGGGGCATGGCGCGGCGGATCCGCTGGATCAGCTTGAAGAAGTAGTAGGGGCCGTCGACCTTGTCCATCTCGCCGGTCTCCGAGTGGCCGACGACGATCCCCGGCCGGTACACGCGCCACGGCCGCTCGCACTCGCTGCGCACCACCGCCTCCGACTCGTGCTTGGTCTGGTAGTAGGGATGGTTGTCGACCTCCTCGGCCTCGTCGAACATGTCCTCGCGGAAGGTGCCCTTGTAGAGGCCGGCCGCGGCGATCGAGCTGACCATGTGGACGCGACCGGCCTCGACCGCGTGGGCGAGCTCGACCATGTGGCGGGTGCCCTCGACGTTGGCGACGCGCTGGCTCTCCGCGTCGGCGGTCATGTCGTAGATCGCCGCGAGGTGGAAGAGATGGCCGACGTCGCCCTTCAGCCGCTCGACGTCCCCGTCGGAGACGCCGAGACGGGGAGCGGACAGGTCGCCGACGATCGGCACCACGCGCTCCTCCGGCGCCCCCCAGCGGCTGCGCAGCTCCTCGAGCCTGCCGCGCGATCCCTCGCGCACGAGGACGTAGATCGTGCCGTCGCGCTGAAGCAGCTGCTCGACGAGGTGCCGGCCGATGAAGCCCGTCGCGCCTGTAACGAAGTAGCTCAACCCGTCTCTCCTCGTCCGAAAACCCTCGCTCTCTCCGTGCTTTGGACCCTACACTCTGGTCGATGGCGCTTCACCTCGATCCGCAAGGCCGCGAGCCGATCCGTGAGACCCGCAGGGTGCGCGTCAGCGACATCGGCGAGGAGCGCCAGGTCGTCCGCGACGGCGTCCAGTGGATCGCGCACGGCGCGCTCGTCTGCCCGGGCTGCAACCTGCCGGTCGTGATCGAGGACTCCGTCGGCGCGGGCAGCCCGCTTCGCTGCGGCTTCTGCGACCACCAGGCCCGTGCCCGCGAGTTCGTCGCGCCCGACGTCTACGACACCCTCGCCAACGAGGTCTACGTCGTCGCCCGGGCTACTTCTTCTTCTTCTTCTTGACCTTCCAGTCGTCTGACGCCGGCGAGGCGTCGACGTTGCCGGCAGCGTCGCGGGCCCGGACCTCGAAGCTGTGCTTGCCCTTCTTGACCTTCAATGTGTCGGGCGAGCTGCAGGGCGCGAACTGACCGTCGTCGAGCTTGCACTCGAAGGTCGAGCCCGCCTCGGTCGAGCTGAACTCGAAGGTCGCGGTCTTCTTCTTCGTCTTGTCCTTGGGCTTCTTGGTGATCTGGGTGTCGGGCGAAGTGGAGTCGCCGGGCTCGGGGGACGGCACCGGAGGATTGGCGGTCTCGTCGGCGCCGATGTCGACCGCGGAGCCTTGGAGGCGTGGCTCGCCGTCGATGTCGAGGCTGCCGAGCGTCCCGTCGTCGCCGCCGGCGTCGATCGTCGGCGAGCCGGGTGCCTGGTGGAAGTCGCCACCGGCGGCGTCGACGAAGGTCGGCGGCGCCACCTGGTTCGTGCCGCTTCCGGCCGGCGTCACCGTGCCGGTCGCCGACGGGTTCACCAGGTCGTAGTTCGAGTACTCGAACGTCAGCGTCGCGGTCGTCCCCATGCCGCCCTGCACCGCGTTGGCGTCCGACGTGCCGCCGCTGGCGATCACGTTCTTGGCGGTTGCGGTGAACGTGCCGCCGCTGATGCCGCCGATCGAGACCCCGTGGGCGAAGATCCCGGTGCCCTCGGAGATTGCGATGACGTTACGCAGCTGGAGATCGAGCGACGCCGCGGTTCCGACGAAGTAACCGACGCCAGGCCCATTGCCCTCATTGACGCAAGTGCTGTCGCGGACGGTGACGGTGGTGGTGCTCCAGGCCTGGCAGGCCTGCGCCGTGGAGGTGTTGGTGACCACCAGGCGTTCCGCGAGCGCGCCCGACGCATTCATGAACAGGCCGCCTCCGCTCCCGGTGTTCGCGATCGCGAGGTCGTGCAGTTTCGCGTTCGCCGACGTGCCGCCGGTCACGCTCACCGTCGACCCGCCCGACGTGCTCGTGATCCTGGGTTTCGCGCCAACGGCACCATGCAGGTCGATCCGGTTGTCCACCGCAAGGTCGCCGCCGCCGAGGTTGTAGGCCCCCGGCAGGACGATCACCTCGTCGTCGTCGACGGTCTGCGGATCCTCGACTGCCCGCTCGAGGGTGCACGGCGGATCCGGTGGTGCACACGTCCCGGTGGACGCGCCGGCCGGATCCGCGAATCGCTGGGTCGCGAGAGCAGTCGGCGCCAGCGCCAGCGCGACCAGGATC
>DASPWW010000130.1:0-8450 GCA_035637595.1 Solirubrobacterales bacterium
TTTTGGCGCTGCTCAGCGGGGGCGGGCGAGACGAGCTCTGATCCCGCCCGCGCACGGCGCAGCCTGGGCTTCGGGAGGTTCGGCATCGTTCTGGCTCGTCTGGCTCGTCATTCTCGACTCCGCGTCTAAGAGTACGCGACGTGCCGGCCACGGCTGCAAGTCCGTGGGCAGCACGCGTGAGCGCTGGTATATTCAGCAGCCACATAGACCGCCACATCTAGAGGGGTGGAGGGACTGGCCCGTCGAAGCCCCGGCAACCCCCCCAAAGGCCTCGGCCGCGGGGAAGGTGCCAATTCCAGCAGGTGGACGAACCTGGAAGATGTGAGTGGGGAGTCCCGTCAGGACCTCTGCTCACACCGGCAGAGGTCTATTTCGTAGCTGACAGGCACAACGGGACGGAAGGAACAAGATGGCAATCGAGGCGCTGAGGTGTAAGGAGTGCGCCACCGAGTACCCGCTCGAGGCTCGCTATGTGTGCGAGCGCTGCTTTGGCCCGCTGGAGGTCTCCTATGACTTCTCGGCGCTCGACCCAGAGTCGACCAAGCGCAAGATCCAGGCCTGCTCACGGGGCATCTGGCGCTACGCGGACTTCCTGCCGTTCGCAGAGCGGCCGCGCGATCCGCTCGAGCCCGGGCTGACGCCGCTGGTCCGCGCGGACCGGCTTGCCGAGCGGCTGGGGCTGGGCGAGGTCTGGGTAAAGAACGACGCCGCCAACCCGACCCACTCGTTCAAGGATCGCGTCGTCGCGGTCGCGCTGGCCAAGGCGCGCGAGCTTGGCTTCGACACGGTGGCGTGCGCCTCGACCGGGAACCTGGCCAACGCGGTCGCGGCCCATGCCGCGGCGGCGGGCTTTCGCTCCTACGTCTTCGTGCCCGCCGATCTCGAGGAGCAGAAGCTCCTCGCAACGGGCGTCTACGGCACGACCCTGGTCGGCGTGCGCGGAACATACGACGACGTCAACCGGCTGTGCACCGAGCTCTCGGAGTCGCGCGGCTGGGCGTTCGTCAACGTCAACCTGCGCCCGTACTACGCCGAGGGCTCCAAGACGCTCGCATACGAGACGGTCGAGCAGCTCGGCTGGAAGCTCCCGGACCGGGTCGTCTGCCCGATCGCATCGGGCTCGCTTTTCTCCAAGCTCGGCCGCGGGCTGTCGGAGTGGCTGGAGCTGGGACTGGTCGAAGGCGAGCTGCCGGTCTTCAACGGCGCCCAGCCCGCGGGCTGCAGCCCGGTCGCCACGGCATTCGTCGAGGGCCACGACATCTGCCGGCCGGTCAAGCCCGACACGATCGCGAAGAGCCTCGCGATCGGCAACCCCGCCGACGGTCCCTATGCGCTCGAGCTCGCGCGCCAGACCGGCGGCTCGATCGACGCGGTGACCGACGACGAGATCCGCGACGCGATCCGCCTGCTCGCCGAGACGACGGGGATCTTCACCGAGACGGCGGGCGGCGTCACCGCCGCGGTGCTGGCGAAGCTCGCCCGCGAGGGAGCGATCGACGCCGACGAGCGCGTCGTCCTCTACATCACCGGCGAGGGGCTCAAGACGCTCGACGCGACGCGCGAGAGCTTCGAGATGCACGAGATCGACCCGACGCTCGACTCGTTCGAAAGCGACGTCGAGCGCGAGCCGGCTGCCGCGGCCACGGCGGGCTGATGGCGGTCACCGTCAAGATCCCGGCCCAGCTTCGCGCCGTCACCGGCGGCGAGGGCGAGTTCGAGGTCGACGGATCGACCGTCGGCGAGGCGCTCGACGCCGTCTTCGACGAGCACGAGGACCTGCGCGAGAGGATCACCGAGGACGGCGGATTGCGGCGCTTCGTCAACGTCTACGTCTCGGGTGAGGACATCCGCTTCCAGGACGGCCTCGACACGGAGATAAACGAGGGCGACGAGGTGACGATCCTCCCAGCGGTCGCGGGCGGGCGCTAGGGCCATGCCCGCGCAGCGCGCGAGATCTTCGACTAGGCTCAATCGGTGAGTCGGGGGTCTTTCAGCGCCCGGTGGCTTGTCGCCGTCGTTGTGGCGATCGTTAGCGCGGGGTCGGCCGCTCCCGCAAGCGGCGCGGTCACGGTGGGAAGCAACTTCATCAGCCCTGCGGGCTCGGGATCCTGTGTCTCCCCGGGTTTCGAGTGCACAGCCGCCAACGCCGTGCTTCCGCTTGCGAATCAGGCCGCGGGCGGTACGGTCGCGAGCATCGACGGCGTGATCACAAGCTGGCGGCTCAAGTTCGGTTCGGCTCCGGTCGCCACCGCGGGTGTGCGCCTGCGCGTCATAAGGGGATCCACAGCCGTCGGAGGAGGTGCGGTCGAGGATCCTGCCAACGTGTCTGGTGTCCAGAGCTTCGGGGCGCGCCTGCCGGTGCGGACCGGAGATCTCATCGGGGTGAACCTCACTGGCTTCACCGGGAGCGGAGCCTTTGTCTTTCAATCGACACCCGGGGCAACCGACGACGTCTGGATCCCGCCGCTCGGCGAGACGGAGACGCGCACACCGGGAGCAAGCTCGTTCGAAGTCCTGATCCAGGCAGACATAGAGCCCGACTGCGACTCGGACGGCTTCGGCGACGAGACCCAGGACGCTGACCTCTCGTCGTGCAATCCATCGCCGCCGCCAGGCGACACTGCGGCCCCCGACACAACGATCACCGAGCACCCCAAGGACAAGACCAAGAAGAAGACCGCGACGTTCGAGTTCAGCTCGAGCGAGCCCGGCTCGACCTTCGAGTGCAGCCTCGACGGCGAGCCGTTCTCGCCCTGCACATCGCCAGTGACCGAGAAGGTCAAGAAGGGGAAGCACAACTTCCAGGTCCGCGCCCGCGACGCCGCCGGGAACGTCGACGGCTCACCGGCCTTCGACAGCTGGAAGTTCAAGAAGAAGAAGTAGCGCTCCCCCTCGGAAGCTGTCTCTCACTAATAATCCGGCCCGTGTCGGAGGTAGGCAGCACCGTCATCCTGTGCGGCGGCCGGGGAACGCGGCTGCAGGAGCACACGCATTCGATTCCCAAGGCCCTGGTCGAGATCGGGGGGCGCCCGATCCTGTGGCACGTGATCCGGATCTACGCCGCGCAGGGCCTGCGCGAGTTCGTGCTCTCGACGGGCTATCTGGGCGCGATGATCGAGGAGTACGTCGCCGCGGAGACGTGGCCCGACGGGGTCGATATCGAATGCGTGGACACCGGCCTCGACACACCCACCGGGGGCCGGGTGAAGCTGGTCGCCGACCGCCTGAGCGATGGGACCTTCTGCGCGACCTATGCCGACGGTGTCGCCGACATCGACCTCGGCGCCCTGATCGGCTTTCATCGTGACCACGGCGACCTCGCCACGGTGACGGTGGTTCGCCCGCGCAGCCAGTTCGGCGTCGCCGAGCTCGGCCCGGACGGCCGCGTGACCGAGTTCCACGAGAAGCCGCGTCTCGATCACTGGGTCAACGGCGGGTTCTTCTGCTTCGAGTCGGGGGTCTTCGACTACCTCGACGAGTCGAGCGTGCTCGAGGACGAGCCACTGGAGCGGCTCACATCCGAGCGTCGGCTGCGGGCCTATCGCCACGACGGATTCTGGGATTGCATGGACACCTACAAGGACGCGGTCGTCCTAAACGACCTCTGGAACGGCGGCGAGGCGCCGTGGCGGATCTGGGACGACGACCTTCAGGCCAGCGCTGCGGCCCGCCTCGACGTCGGCGACGGCGGGGAGTCCGGTGTCGGCTAGCCGCGTCCTGATAACCGGCGGGCGGGGGTTCATCGCCTCGTGGCTGGTCCGGGGGCTGCTCGAGGCGGGACACCCGGTCGTCTCGTTCGATCGCGAGAGTCCCTCCAACGGAGACCCCGGGCGCCGCTCCGGCCTCGCCCTGCTCGGGATCGAGAGCGAGGTCGAGGAGGTGCGCGGGGACCTGCGCGACCCGGAAGCGCTGGGCGCCGTCTTCGGACGCGCGCGGCCCGAGACCGTCTTCCACCTCGCGGCGCAGACGATCGTCGGCACGGCGGTGGAGTCGCCCGCCGAGACCTTCGACGTCAACGTCCGCGGCACGTGGACGATCCTCGAGGCCTGCCGCTCCCACGACGTCTCTCGAGTCGTCTTCGCGTCGTCAGACAAGGCCTACGGCACCCACCACGAGCTCCCCTACACCGAGGACTTCGCCCTCCAACCGACCGCGCCGTACGAGGCCTCGAAGGCCGCGGCCGACCTGATCGCGCGCAGCTACGCGGAGTCGTTTGACCTGCCGGTAGCCGTGACGCGCTTCGCCAACGTCTACGGGGGCGGCGACATCAACTTCAGCCGCCTGGTCCCCGAAGCGGTGAGCGCGGCGCTCGACGGGCGCTCGCCGGTCCTCCGCTCCGACGGCTCGCCGCAGCGCGACCTGCTCTACGTCGAGGACGCGGTCAGCGCCTACCGCGCGATCGCGGACGCGCTCGAGCGCGGCGAGGGCGCCGGGGTGGCGTTCAACGCCGGCGGCGAGCGCCCCTACACCGTCCTCGAGATCGTCGAAGCGATCGCACGCATCGCCGGAACCGGGGTCGAGCCCGAGATCCGCGGCACCGGCAACCCCGAGGGCGAGATCGAGCGTCAGTACGTGGACTCGTCGCGTCTGCGGGAGATGACCGGGTGGCGGCCCGAGTTCTCGCTCGAGGGCGGCCTCGCACGCACGATCGAGTGGTATCGCGAGCACCCGGACGTCAGAGCCCCGGTTCCGGCGTAGTGTCCGCCCGAGATGTTCCCGTACAAGGGGGGATTCCAGGTGAGGAGCGGTTGTGCGAGCTGCGTCATCGCCGCAGCCGTGGTCATGTGCACCTCGCCGTCGGCACTCGCCGCGACGACGATCGGCGCCAACGACAACGACGGGTCGGATTGCAGTCCGAACGCCCTGATCGTGCAGCGCACGTCCTCAGGTCCCAGCTACACGGTGCCCTCCCCGGTCCGGGCCCGCGACGCCGCCGGCAACGTCGACGCCACGCCGGCAACCGACGACTGGAAGGTCAAGAAGAAGAAGCGCAGGTAGGCGCTCGCCCTAGGCGCCCGAGGGTGTTCGCGGCAGCTCGGGCCTGTAGCTCTCCCTGATCAGGGCGCAGATCGCCGCGTGCTGCTCGGGGCCGATCCTGATCGGCGGTAGCCGGATGATTGCGCGGCTGATGGTGCGCTTGCGGGCGCAGAGGCTGTAGGCCTCAGCGAAGATCTCGTGCGGCGAGAGCCCGACTTCGCCCGGCTTGCTGCGCCACTTCCGATCGTCGACGATGATCTTGCGGAACTGGCGGCTCGCCCACCTGCCGAGCTCGTAGTAGTCGAAGTTGTGTCCCAGCTCGTGCAGGAACCGCGCTCGCGTGCCGGTCTGCGGGTCCATCCAGATCGTGTAGGAGCCCTTCGCGGTGCACGCCAGTGCGAACCCCGCCAACTCGGGCGGGCAGGGCTCCTCGATGAGCCGCAGCGTCACTTCCGGCGTCGGGATCTTCGACTCGTCGACCCATTGCTGGTACGGAAGGGCGCCCGCGGGAGGGTCGATGATGGTCCCCGCGCGCGCCGGCGCTGCGAGCAAGCAGAGGCTCGCGCAGGAAAGGACCAGGACGCGCACGAACGACCCTCTAGACGCACCCACGCGCCCGGCAGGATTCGAACCTGCGGCTTCCTGCTCCGGAGGCAGGCGCTCTATCCACTGAGCTACGGGCGCCGATGGTCCAGTCTAGAGCCCCTACCTACAGCCCATTCGGGGTCGGCAATCGCGGCCATGCGGCGCGCACGTACGCTTCGTCGCGTGGACATGTCGCTTGTATTCCTCGGCACGGGAGGCTCCGTGCCGACCGCCCGCCGAGCCACCTCGTGCACACTCGTGCGCCGCGGCGGCGAGCGCCTGCTGTTCGACTGCGGCGAGGGGGCCCAGCGCCAGATGCATCGATCGACCGGGCTCGTGCAGCTCGACGAGATCTACCTGACGCACTTTCACGCCGACCATTACCTCGGGATCCCGGGACTGCTCAAGACCTACGACCTCCAGGACCGCGAGCGCCCGCTACGGATCCACGGCCCGCGCGGTCTGGTCGAGCTGTTCAAGGCGATCCAGCGCATCGTCGGCAGGACCCGCTACCCGGTCGAGCTGGTGGAGCTCGACGAGGGCGAGGCGGTGCCCCACGAGGGCTACGAGATTCGCGCCTTCCCCGTTCGCCACAGGATCAAGGCGCTCGGCTACGCGCTGGTCGAGGAGGATCGCCCCGGGCGCTTCGACCCCGAAGCGGCGACACGGCTCGGAGTCGAATCCGGGCCGGCATTCGGTGCGCTGCAGCGGGGCAAGGAGGTCCCGGGGACCGACGGCCCCGTGCGTCCCGCCGACGTGATGGGCGAGGCGCGGCGCGGTAGGCGAGTCGTCATCACGGGCGACACGGCTCCGTGTGCGGAAACCGCCACCGCCGCGCACGACGCCCAGGTTCTGGTCCATGACGGAAGCTTTGGCGAGGATCAGGCGGCCCGCGCTGCCGAGACGGGGCACTCGACCGCTCGCCAGGCGGCGACGCTGGCCCGCGATTCGGGGGTGGAGCTGCTCGCCCTCGTGCATGCATCGACGCGTTACAACGTGAGCGACCTCGTGCGTGAGGCGCGCGAGGTCTTCCCGGCAGCGGTCGCGCCGCGCGACTTCGATCTCGTCGAGATGCCGTTCCCCGAGCGCGCCCAGCCGAAGCTCGTCCAAAAGGGGGCGCTGGAGCGCGGGCCGGACCGCCGCGCCGAGCCGGTCCCCGAGCTGTAGCGCTCGCCCAGCTCTAGCCGACCTGGTGCGCGAGTCCGGCGATCGCGTTCGCGACGGCGGGCGCCTGGTCCTCGCACAGGAAGTGCTTCGCCGGCAGCAGCATCGGATCGTGAGCGCGCAGGATCTCCTGGACCGCCAGGCGGCGGCCCTCGCCCAGCGCCGGGTCCTCGCTGCCCCACACCACCCGCGCCGGGTAGGGCCGCTCGGCGAACCCGTCGCGGAAGAAGCTCTCCTTCCCGGCTGTGAGCTCGAAGCCGCGCATGATCCGCAGGAACGCCCGCCCGCCGTCCTCGCGCTTGAGCAGGTCGTAGTACGCGTAGGCCTCGGGCCGCGGCGTCGCGGAGCGGTCCTTTACCCCCTGGAGGTAGAAGAGCTTGGAGAACGCGAGCCGGGTCATCGAACGCAGATAGATCTCCCCTATACCGCGGATCGCGAACGGTCGCATCGACCACGGCCTGTGGAACGTCCCCACGTCGAGCAACGTGTTGAGCGCGGTCAGCGACAGCACGCGCTCCTGGTTGTGGATCGCCCACTCACAGCCGATCGGTCCGCCGATGTCGTGGACGACGAGATGGCAGCGCTCGATCCCCAGCGCATCGATCGCCTCGCCGGCAAACCGCGCCAGGCCGCTCCACGAGTAGTCGAACTCGTCGGGCCGGTCGGCGAGCCCGAGCCCGGGGAAGTCGAACGCCACCGCCCTGAGGCCCGCGTCGGCGAGCGGCGGGATGACCTTGCGGTAGAGGAATGAGCTCGACGGCACGCCGTGGAAAAGGACGACCGCAGGGCCCGACCCCCGGTCCAGGGCGAAGCTGCCGACCCCTCCGACGTCGAACCGCCGTCCCGCCGAGCGATGGGCCTCGACCACCTCTTCGTGAGTCTGGGCCACGCGGCTCAGCCCACCCGGAACCGGGCCCGGTTGCCGGCGCCCGGCAGCTCCTGGATGCCGTACGAGTCGGTCCCGAGGGCGACGGCGCTGTAGCGCCCGACCGGCAGTTGCGCCTCGATCTCGAGGCTGAACTGCTCGGTGCCGACGGCGGTGATGAGCCTTCGGTGTTGGCACGACTTCCTCGGCCCGAGATCGCCGTCCGGGTGGAGGAAGCGACACTCGTGGTGGCCGACCCGCTTCCCGACCGCGACGTCGACGTGGTCGACCTGGGCCGGTGGGCCGCAGGGATACGCGCCGGCCGAGCTGCTGCCGCTCAGTCGCAGGTGGTGTGCGCCCACGGAGATGTCATCGGCGTCAAGGCTCGTGTGCGGCGGGATCCCGAAGGCGGGACACGCGGGCGGCTCCTCCGGCTGTCCGGGCTCGGGCGATTGGGGCGGCGACGGCGGCCGGGGGGCGCCGAGATCGGTGGTGTCGAGCGCGGGGTAAACGTCGACGTAGAAGCGCGACGCGACGGGGCCCCGCATGCCGCGGGTGGTGATGTCGGGACCGTCCTGCGCGGCGCCGTCGTAGTCCATGAAGCCGCCATTGGCGTCCACCGCGCGGTCGCCGAAGAACCCGATGTCGGGAGTCGCGACGATCGTTCCGGTGCCCGGGGCAAGCGTGTCCGAGCCGGGGTCGGCGAGCCAGATGCCGACCGCCCCGTCGGCGCGCCGCGACAGCGAGCCGTCCGGCAGGATGAAGCGGCCCGGCAGGATCGTCGTCGCCGGGTCGGGGGTCTGGTCGAGCAGCGCGGTCAGGTGCTCGGCGACCATGTTCGAGGCGCTGGGCCCCAGGC
>DASPWW010000131.1:0-25861 GCA_035637595.1 Solirubrobacterales bacterium
CACATCCTCGGAAAGGACGTCGCGGCGACCTCGGAGCGGGGCGGCTCCCCGCGCGTCGTGTTCACGAGCCCGCAGGTCGCCGCCGTCGGGCACACCCTCGAGCAGGCCAAGGAGGACGGCATCGAGGCCCGCGCGGTCGACGTCGAGACCTCGGCGAACGCCGGGGCGAGCTTTCACGGCCGCAACATGCCGGGGACGACGCGGCTGGTCGTCGACGAGTCTCGGCGGGTGCTCGTCGGCGCGACGTTCGTCGGCCCCGAGACGGCGGACTTCCTGCACGCTGCGACGATCGCCGTCGTCGGCGAGGTCCCGCTCGAGCGCCTGTGGCACGCCGTGCCGAGCTTTCCGACTCGCAGCGAGGTGTGGCTGAAGCTGCTCGAGGAGTACGGCCTCTAGGACCAGCGATCAGCGCGCCTCGGCGCGAAGCAGGGCGAGGTCGGGGAGGGTGCGGAAGGTCCGCCGCGTCGCCGCGCCGTAGCCGGAGTCGGCGAGCCAGCCCGAGACCTCGTCGGCCGAGTAGGTGTCGGCGCCCGAGGTGAGATAGAAGAACAACCCGAGCAACGCGGCCGAGCGCGGCTGTTCGCCTTTGGGCCGGTCGTAGAGGTCGAGCACGCAGAGCGGTGCCCCGGGGCGCAGGGCGCCGCGGATGCGCGCGAACAGCTCGCGCGTTTGCTCGGGCGAGAGGTGGTGGATGATGTTGAAGCACAGCGCCCCGTCGTGGGGCCCTGCGAGGTCGGCCTCGAACATGTCGCCCTCGACGTAGGTCAGGCGGTCGGCCATCCCGGCCTCGGCGACGATCTCGCGCCCGATCCGCGCGCTCCCCGGGAGGTCGACGATCGTGGCCTCGAGGCCGGGGTGGCGCCGGCACAGCGCCATCGAGAACTCCCCGTGAGCGCCGGCGACGTCGAGGACGGAGCTCGGCTCGCCCGGCAGCGCGATCGCTTTGGCGACCTCGTCGCTCGACAGGCGGGCGAGCTGGTACTGGCCGCGAATGTAGTCGCGCCAGTAGGGATCGTCCGCGGGGCGGTCGTGCATCGAGACCGAGTGCCCCTCGCGCACCAGCCGCTCGAGGCCTCCCCACCACTCCCAGTAGTGGTAGTTGTCGGCGAGGAAGTCGCCCACGTAGCGGTCCCCTCCGGGCTCCAGCCAGCGGCGCGCGCGGGGAGCGAGCTCGTAGCGCTCCTCGCCGTCGAGCTTGACGTGGCCGAGCGAGACCAGCACGTCGAGCACGAGCGCGGTCGGCGCCGGCTGGAGGTCGAGCCTCCGAGCGAGCTGGTCGGCCGTGTGGGGGCGCTCGGCGAGCGCGGCGAACATGCCGGTGCGCTGCGCGACCTGAAGCGAGCGCGCCACGGGCATCGCGAACATGGACTCGCCGATCGCGGTCGGCAGCAGGTTGGCGAGCAGGCCGATGCGCTCGGTCAGCCCGTCCGGCTTCGCGCCTACCCGCATCGCGGCTCGGCTACAGCGTCAGCCGCTGTTTGATGCCGTCGAGGAAGTCGCGGGGAAAGCCGGGGATGGCGTCGAGCTCGTCGAGCGTCTTGAAGCCCTGGTTGCGCTCCTTGAAGGCAAGCACGCGACCTGTCTGGGTCACCGACATCCCGAGGTCGCGGAGCTCCTCGAAGCTCGCCGTGTTGACGTTGACCACTTCCCCGCTCGGCACTACCTGAGGGTTGCCCTCGCCTCCGCTCGCCTCCGCTCCGGCGCCCTGTCCGGGCTCGACCGGGGCGCCCTCGGCGGGCGGGCCCGGGGGAGGGGCCGCGGGCGCCTCGGCTTGCGGCGCCGACGGCGAGGGTGAAGGCGAAGGCGACGGCGAGGGCGAGGGCGCCGCCGGGGGGTTCTCCTCGGGCGGACGCTGCTGCGACTCTGCAGGACCTGGCTGGGGGGAGGCTGCGGGTGGGCCCTCAGGGGACGCCGCGGGTCGGGGCGACGGTGGGGCGGGCGTCGAAGGTGTCGCGGGTGCGGCAGGTGTGGCGGGCGGGGCCGCTGGGGACGGCGCCTCGCTCGCGGACGCACCGGGCTCCCCCGGCCCGACCTGGTCGATCGCCCGCACCGCGGCTCGGGCGCGGTCCTCAGCCTCGCGCGCGCGGCGCTCCGCCTCGCTGATCTGGTCGAGCATCGAGCGCAGGCGGTGCTCGCGCTCGGCCTCCTTCTGCTTCAGCTCGGCGAGCTGCTCGGCCCGCCGGGCCTTCGCCTCTGCGTCCGCGGCACGGCTCTCGATCTCCTCGAGCCGTCTGCGAGCCTCCTCCATCGCGTCCTCGGCCCGCTTCTGCTCCTCGGCGAGGCGCTTCTCGGCCTGATCGATCTCGCTCTGGATCGCCTCCTGCTGGGCCCTGCCGGCTGTGAGCTGCGGCTCCCGTGCGCGCAGCTCGGAGACGACCTCATGCACTCCCGGCGCAGGCTGCTGTCCCGCCGCCTCCGCGTGGGAGCGGTCCTCGGCGCGCACTCGAGCGTCCTCGACCCGCTGCTCGGCGCGCATCTGAAGCTCCTCGACCTCGCGGATGCGCCGCTCGGCCTCGGCCATCACCCGCTGCTCCTCGGCCTTGACCCGTGCTTCCTCCTCACGGCGCTCGGCCTGCTCGAGCCGGGCGGCGGCCTCCTGCTCGGCGGACTCGCGGACCGCTCGCTCGGAGGCGGGCTGTGCGGCACCCGCACCGGCCGCCGTCGCGCCCATGCCGGGACCGGGCGGTGCCGGCTGGGCCTCAGGCTGGGCCGGCTGGGGCGGCGGCTGCGGAGTCGTCGGTGGCGGTTGTTGTGTGGCCGGCTGCGGCGGCTGCTGCGGGGTCGTCGGTGGCGGCTGCTGCGGAGCGGGCTGGGCCTGCTCGCTCGGCTCGGCATGCTGTGCCGCCGCCATCCCGGCTGCTCCGGCCGCGGCTCCCGCCGCAGCGGCGCCGGCGACCGGCGCGAATCCGGTCTCGGGCGCCGGCGCGGCGCCCTGCTGCGCCGCCTGCGGAGCCGGGGTCGCGGGCTGGGGCTGGGTGGGCTGCGCGGCCGGTGCCTGGGGCGCCTGGGGCTGCTGCCGGCGCTGCTTGCGCTCAGCCTGCTGGCGGGCGCGCTCCTGCTGTCGCGCGGCGCGCTGCTCCTGGCGCTCCCGCTGCTTGCGCTGCCGCGCGATCTGGCGCTCCTGCTTGGCGCGCTCCTTCTCCAGCTTCGACGTGCGCTTCTTCTCCTCCTGGGCGCGCTTGCGCATCTCGCGCTGGCGCCGCCGGCGGCCCATCGTGGACTCCTTCTCGGCCCCGGCCTGGGCGGGAGCGGCCTGACCGGCGGCGGCGGGGCCGGACGGCGGCTGTCCAGGAGCGGCCTGACCGGGGGCAGGAGCGCCGGCGGGACCCGGTGCGACCTGGCCCGCACCCGCTTGGGGGGCGGCCTGCCCCGGCGCGACGGGCGGTGCGGCCGGCTGGCCAGGAGCGACCGGCGGGGGCTGCTGGGCTACCGCCTGCCCCCGTGCCGCCTTCTGGGCTCGCCGCTGCTCGATCTTGCGCTGGCGCTCGGCGCGCTTCGCAAGTTTCTCCTGCTCCTTGCGCTGCTTGCGCTCCTCCTTGCGCTGCTTGCGGCGCGAGCGCCGTGATTCCGGGGCCTCCTGCACGGGCGGCGTGCCGGCCTGCGCGGGAGCGCCGGGGGGCGGTTGCGGTGGAGGGACCGGGGCGCCTCTCGCCTCCTCGGCCGGGGTCGGAGGCGGGATAGGCGCGCCCGGGGCGGGCGGCTGACCCCCGGTGGCCGGCGCCTGGCCGGGCAGAGGCGGCATGGCCTGGCCGGGCGGAGGCGGCGCGGGCTGGCCGGCCGGCGGAGCGCCGGCGGGCGGAGCCTGGGTCGGCGGGTACTGGGGCTGTGACGGGGCGGCGCCCTGAGATGGCGGTGCGGTCGGCGGCGCGCCCGGAGCGGGAGGCTGACCGGCCGCCTGCTGCACGCCCGGCGGCGCGGCCGGGGGCTGCCCGGCGGGTGGCGCCTGCTGGGGTGGGCTCTCAGGCTCCTTGGGCTTTCGACGTTGCAGCCTGAACGAAGACATCAGACTCTAATCGTCGCACGCAGGCGAAAACGCTGCTGCGACGCGACGGTGGGTCTGCAAGCCGCCGACCCGGGCCGTCAACGCAGCCGCTGGCGGTGCTCGCGCTCGACCTCGCGGCGGATGTCGCGGTCGCGGATCTCGCGGCTGCGGTCGCGTTGCTCCTTGCCGCGCGCCAGCGCGAGCTCGACCTTGGCGCGCGGTCCCTTGAAGTAGATCCGCGTCGGGACCAGGGTCAGGCCCTTGCGCTGCGAGCGCCCGATCAGGCGCTCGATCTCGCGCTTGTGCAGGAGCAGCTTGCGTGGCCGCTCGGGGTCGTGGTTCTGATCGGCGGCCGGCGCGTAGGGCGGGATGTGGGCGTTGCGAAGCCACACCTCGCCGCCCTCGACGACGGCGTACGCGTCAACGAGCTGCGCCGATCCCTCGCGCAGCGACTTGACCTCCGTGCCGACGAGCTCGATTCCGCACTCGTAGGTCTCGAGCAGCTCGTAGCGGTGGCGCGCCCTGCGGTTGGTCGCGACGTCGCCGGCCGCTGCCTTGCGCTTCTTAGCCACGCCGGCCACCGGAGGTCCGTGCCCTGCTGCGCGCGCCGGGCGCCTCGTCCGGCTCGGCGGACGGAGCCAGGTCGACGCGGCCGCGCGGCGTTTCGATGCCTCGCACCCGCACCGCCACGGGATCGCCGCGCCGGATCGTGCGCCCGGTGCGCCGCCCGACGAGCGCGGTCTCGGTCTCGTCGAGGTCGAAGTACTCGCGCGAGATCAGCCTCGCCGGCATGAAGCCCTCGTAGACGTCGGCGAGCTCGCCCGCGAAGCGGACGAACGCCCCTCCCCCGACGAGCCCCGAGACCTCGCCCTCGAAGTCGCGCTCCCAGCCGGACTCGAGCAGCTCGCGCTCGAGCAGGAACGCGGCGCACACGCTGTCCGAGTCGCGCTCGATCCTGGTCGCCTCGCGCTCGCGATCCGAGCAGTGCGGCCCGGCCTCGCGGACCTCGGAGGGATCCGGCGTCTGCTCTTGCTGCGCGACGGTCGCGAGCAGCGCCCGATGGACGACCAGGTCGGGGTAGCGCCGGATCGGGGACGTGAAGTGTGTGTAGGCGGGGCTGCCGAGGCCGGCGTGGCCGAGATTGCGATCGCTGTAGTAGGCCTGCTTGAGCGAGCGCAGGACCAGCGAGCCGAACGCCTCGGCGCCGTGACCGCGGCGCCGCGCCTCCGCGGCGACCAGCCGGCTGGCCTCGTTCGCCAGCGCTCCCGCCTCGCTGGGTGACACGGTGTCGGGGAGGGCCGGGGTGGGGATGTCGAGCGCGGTGAGCTGATCGAAGAGGTGCTCGATTCGCCGCGGGTCGGGCTGCTCGTGAACGCGATACAGCGTCGCCACCTTGCGTCGCTCCAGCAGCTCGGCGACTCGCTCGTTGGTCAGGATCATCAGATGCTCGATCAGCTTGTGGGCCTCGGTCTGGGGAACGGAATGGGCCCGCACGACGTTGCCCTGAGAATCGAACCCGAATTCGGGCTCGAACGACTCGACGTCGAGGGTGCCGATGCGGCGACGCTCGGCGAGCGCCGCCGCGGCGCGCCGGGCGAGGTCGAGCGGCCCTGTGACCTCCTCCGGGGGCCGGGCACGACCGGCGAAGATCTCGTCGAGCTGGTCGTAGTTGAGCCGCGCGTCGGAGCGCACGGTGCTGCGGTAGAAGGCCGCGGAGCGAACCTCGCCCCGGGCCGTCAGCTCGACCTCGGTCGTCACCGCGAGCCTCTCCGCCCCGGGCGACAGGCTGCACGCCCCCTCGCTCAGGGCGCGGGGAAGCATCGGCTCGGCCGTACCGGGAACGTAGGTGCTCGTGGCGCGGGAGTAGGCCTCGCGATCGAGCGGCGTTCCGGGTCGCACGTGGGCGGCGACGTCGGCGATGTGGATCCAAAGCCGCAGCGCGTCGCCCTGTGCCTCGGCGGACACGGCGTCGTCGAAGTCGCGGGCGGTCGAGGGGTCGACCGTGAAGGTCGGCATCGCGGTGAGGTCCCGCCTTCGGGCCCCACCGCCGGGTGGATCGGCCACCGCGATGCTCGCCTCCTGCTCGACCCGCTCGGAGAAGCCGCGCTCCACCGCGCGGTCCAGGAGCAGGCCCTCGATTACGTCGGCGGCGCGCTTGGGAGAGCCCAGCGCCCGCACCGCCTGCGCGCCCCCGCGGCGCTGCTCGACCACCGCCATCTGGCCCGCGCTGACCCGCTTGCCGCCGCGCAGGGGGACCTGGGGACCGGGCTCGAACAGCGGCTCGGCCACGAGGAAGCGCCCGCGGCGCGCCACCGTGGCCACGAAGCGACTGCGCTCCCGGGGGGCGCGGCTCATTCCTGTGCGTCGAGCTTGCCGCCGAGCACTCGCAGCGCCCTGTGCAGCGCCTCGTCGGCGTCCGTCGAGCGCCGGTCGCGGACGCGCACGTCGGGCTCGATGCCCTTATCGGCTAGCGACACCCCGTCCGCAGTCAGGTACTCGCCCACGGTCAGGTCCAGCGCACCGCCATGGTCGAGCTCGATCACCTCCTGGAAGGTGCCCTTCCCGAAGGAGCGGGTCCCGACGAGCGTCGCGAGGTCGTAGTCGGACAGCGCGGAGGCGAGGATCTCCGCGGCCGAGGCGGTGTTGCGGTCGATCAGCACGACCATGGGCTCGGGATCGAGCGCGCCGCCCACAGCGTCGTAATCGTGCTCCAGCTGGGTTCGGCCCGAGGTCGAGACGATCACGCCGTCCTCGATGAACACGCTCGACGTCAGGACCGCCTCGTCGAGCAGCCCGCCGCCGTTGCCGCGCAGGTCGAGCACCAGTCCGCGCGCGCCGCGCGCGTAGAGGCGCTCGACCTCGTCGCGAAGCTCGCCGTGGGCGCCCTGGCTGAAGCCGGCGAGCTGAACGTAGCCCACCTTCTCGCCGCCGGCTCGGCGCATCTCCCCCTGTGCGATCGGCACCTGGACCTCGGCGCGCTCGAGCGTGATCTCGCGCCGCTTGCCGCCCCCCACCTCGCGGATCTCGAGCGTGACCTCGGTTCCGGGCGGTCCCTTGATCCTCGCGGTCGCGGCGTCCGCGGGCTCGCCGGCGATCGAGCGCCCGTTGACCGCGACGATCACGTCGCCCTCCTTGATGCCCGCCTCGGCAGCCGGGGTGTCTTCGAACACGGTCGCCACCCTGAGGCCCTTCTTGACCTCCAAGACGCTGAGCCCGATCCCGGAGAAGCGGCCCGAGGTCGACTCGTCGAAGCGGTGCAGCTGCTTGGCGTTGAAGTAGTGCGAGAAGCGGTCGTCGTACAGGCGCCGCAGCGTCTGGACCATCGCCCGCGCGGAGGCGTCCTCGAGCTTGGTGGCATCGGGGTCCTTGAAGTAGCTGTCCTGAATCACGTCGAGCGCCTCGTCGCCGAGCGTGTCGTTGTCGCCGATCAGGTCGGCGATCGGGCCGCCGCTGTCGGCCCGCACGCCCACGAACAGACCCCCGGCGATCCCGACGAGCAGCCCGATCGCGAAGGCGCGGAGCGCGCCTGGGGTCAACTCACACCTGGAGGAAGCGGCGCAGCGTGATACCGCTGCCCAGCGCCGACACGGCCATGGCACAGGCGACCAGGACCGCGATCAGCGGCACGAAGGCGATGGTCTGCAGGTTCGAGACCAGCGCGAAGTCATGGGCCAGAGGATCGACGACGGTCACCTTGCCGAGCCACAGTATGGCGACAGCCGAAGCCGCGCCGAGCAGCCCGACGATCAGGCCCTCGATCATGAACGGCCAGCGGATGAACCAGTTGGTGGCTCCGACGAGGCGCATCACCTCGACCTCGCGGCGGCGGGCGTAGATCGACAGCCGGATCGTGTTGCCGACCAGCATCAGCGAGGCGGATAGCAGCAGCGCGCTGATCGCCGCGAGCACGATCTTGATCGCACCGGTCACCGAGCGGATCTGGGCAGCCTCGCTACGCGAGTCCTCGACCTCCTCGATGATCGGACTGATCGGCTCCGGCTTGCCGGAGGCGCCGGCCGGGGTGAGGTCGTTGCGCACCGCCTCGAGGTTGTCGGGGCTGTCGAGCGAGACGTCGAAGGAGGCGGGAAGCGGGTTCGAGTTCAGCTCCTGGAGGATGTCGGGGTCCTCGAGCCGGCCCTTGAGGATCTGCTTGGCCTGGGCCTTGGTCACGAACTCGGTACCGGTGACGTGGGGAATCGCGTCGATGCGTTGCTCGAGGCGCTTGATCTCGGTGTTGGTGGCGTCGTCGTAGAGGAAGACGCGCAGGCCGATCTGCTCACGCACGTCCTCCGCCTTGCCCTGCGTGGTCCACAGCACCGGGATCAGGACGCCCAGCAGCAGCACCGTGACGACGATCGTCACGATCGCGGCCACGCTCGGGGCGGCACTGCGGCGCAGCGCCCTGAGCGCCTCGCGGGTGAAGAAGAACGCGCGGCTCATCGCGGCTCGATCAGTGCTCGCCCTCGCCGTTGGTGTGGCCCTCGTCGCCGACGCCCATCTCGGCCTTCATGCGCAGCGCGAACTCCTTCGTGGACTCCTCGTCGGCGTACATCCCGGCCGCCTGGTCGCGAACCACCCGACCCTCGTCGAGCGCCACCACGCGGCGCCGCATCTTGTCGACCATCTCGCGGTCGTGGGTGGCGACGAGCACCGTCGTGCCGGTGCGGTTGATGCGGTACAGCAGCTGCATGATCCCGATCGAGGTCACCGGGTCGAGGTTTCCGGTCGGCTCGTCGGCGAGCAGCAGCGGAGGGTGGTTGACGAACGCCCTCGCCACCGAGACCCGCTGCTGCTCTCCACCAGAGAGCTCGTCCGGGTAGTTGCGGGTCTTCGCCGAGAGCCCGACGAGTCGCAGGATCTCGGGGACCTTGTTGCGGATCTCGGTCCGCGTGCCGCCGGTGACCTGGAGCGCGTAGGCGACGTTGTCGTAGACGGTGCGGTTGGGCAGCAGCTTGAAGTCCTGGAAAACCGTGCCGATCCGGCGGCGCAGGAACGGGGTGCGGTCGTCGGGCAGCGATTCGATGTCGCGGCCCGCGATCCGCAGCTCGCCTCCCGCCAGCTCGACCTCGCGGATCAGCAGCTTGATGAAGGTCGACTTGCCGCAGCCCGTGGGGCCGACGAGGAACATGAACTCGCCCCGCTCGACCTCGAGCGAGACGCGGTCGAGGCCGAGGTGGCCGCCCGGGTAGACGACGGTCGCGTCGCGAAGCTCGACCAGCGGGGGGCGCGGGGCAGCGCGGCGAGCGCGCTCCGCGTGCTCGGCCGCCCGCTGGTCGCGGGTGCGTGCGCGCGCGCGTGAGGATCGTGTGCGAAGGAGTGCCATGGGAGGGTCTTTCTGCGGCGCCCGCCTCGATCCTGCGCCTTCTCCCACCTCTTCGGATCGTGCGGCGAACGGGGGGCGTCAGGGTAGCGAAGCGCTCCCGCCACCGTTGCAATCGATCGACCGCTTCGGCTACTGCCTCGGGCGGCTTCAGGCGCCGGGACCGGCGCCCTCGAGGCGGTCGTGGATCCTCATCAGCGCCTCGTTCTGATGCGCCGTGGCGTCCTGTAGATCGCGGATCTCGGCAATCAGGCGGCGAGTCACCCGCTCCTGGCGTCGCGTCGACGCAAGTAGGGCCCGGCGGAACTCCTCGACGGCGCGGCGGTTGTCCACGAACGCCACGCGGTTCTGGTCCACAACCTCAATAGCTCGCTCGAACAGCTCATTCCCGCGCGCCATGTGCTCGTTGCCGCGCGCCATGTGCTCGTTGCCCCGCCCCATGTGCTCGTTTGCCACAGCGATGTGCGCGTCGAGACGTTCCAGCAGCTCGGGTTCGGTCACGCGGCAGATTGTGCCAGGCCGGGTGCGACCGATTGCGCACGAGCGGTGGCGAAACCGTCGCTATTTCTTCTTCTTCTTCTTCTTCTTCTTGACCTTCCAGCTGTCGGTCGCGGGCGTGCCGTCGAGGTTGCCGGCGGCGTCGGTCGCCTGGACCGAGAAGCTGTGCTTGCCCTTCTTGACCTTCACCGTCAACGGGGATGTGCAGGGCTTGAAGGTCGACTTGCCGTCGAGCACGCAGTCGAACGTCGCGTCCGGCTCGGTCGACGTGAACTCGAACGTCGCCCTCTTCTTCTTGGTCTTGTTCTTGGGCTTCTTGGTGATCGTGGTCTCTGGCGCTGCGATGTCGCCAGGCGGGTTGCAGGATGAGATGTCGGGATCCTGGGTCTCGTCTCCGAAGCCATCGCCATCGCAATCCGGCTCGACGCTCACCGAGATGTCGAGCTGGGCGTTCGGGAACGGCCCACCGAAGGTGACCGTGGTCCCCGGCATCTGGTCTCCAGAGAGCGTGTGGTAGAGGTGGGTCATCGCCGAACGGTAACTGGCACCCGGCGTCGAGCCGAGGTAGTGGCCGACGATGTCCCCCGTCTGCACCGGGATCCGAACGTCGGTATACGTGTTCAGCTGGTTGGGGACGGGGAGCTTAAGCGGACTGTCGCCGACGATCGTGTAGTTGTCGCCGCCGGCGGGGCGGCCGATCTTCAACTTGAGATCCGGCGGTGAGGCGTTGGCCTCAAAACTCCAGGACGTGATCACCCCGGGAGCCGGAACCCTGTACTGCCCGCCCGGCGAGCTCGTCTGCAGCAAGGTGTAGTCGGTGACGAATGTCGCGTTTGGCAGGAACGTCTCTCCGACCTGGGTCGCGGCGCTCGCGGCGGGCGCCAGCAGCGATACGCAGCCGACCGTCGTGGCGATCAGCAGGAGGCCCGCGCGTACGCGCCGCATCCTCACGAGGCTACCGCTCCTCGGTCAGCGCGGCGTCAGGTCCACTCGGGCCCGTGGAGCGGCGGGTGCGAGACGATCGGCTTGAGGACGAGCGCCTCGCGGACGCGGTCGGCGATGCCGCGCGGGGTCAGGCCGAAGTGCTCCATGCACGCCTCGCCGGTGCCCGAGACGCCGAACTCGTCGCGCATCCCGACCGCGAACACGGGCACGGGGTGCTGCTCGGCGGCGACGTGGCGGATCGCGTCGGCTAGCCCGCCGACGATCCGGTGCTCCTCGGCGGTCACCGCGACCCCGGTCTTGGCGAGCGACTCGACGATCGCCTCGGTGTCGATCGGCTTGACGATCGAGACGTTCAGGACCTCGGCCTCGACACCGTCCTCGCGCTCGAGGCCGTCGGCCGCCTCGAGCGCCCGCCACACCATGTGGCCGCAGGCGATTATCGAGACGTCCTTGCCCTCCCGCAGCACGTCGACGCCGTCGCCGAGCGTCTCGGGGATCTCCTCGTAGACGATCGGCGTCGAGGGGCGGCCGAATCGCATGTACATCGGCTCGTCCTTGTCGTAGGACTCGATCGTCGCGCGGTAGGCCTGGTTGTAGTCCGCGGGCACGACGACCTGCATCCGCGGCATCGCCCGCATAAGCGCGATGTCCTCGATCATCTGGTGCGAGGCGCCGTCCTCGCCGAGCGACACGCCTCCATGGCTCGCGCCGATCCTCACCTTGAGCTCGTTGTGCGCGATCCCGAGCCGCACCTGGTCGTAGGCCCGGCCGGCGGCGAACACCGCGAAGGTCGAGGCGTAGGGGACCTTGCCGGTCGCGGCAAGCCCGCACGCCATCGACATCATGTTCGCCTCCGCCGTGCCGACGTTGAAGAACCGCTCCGGAAAGGCCTTGCCGAACTTCATCGACTGCGTCGAGACCGCGAGGTCGGCGTCTAGCGCGACGACGTCCTCGTGCGCCTCGCCGAGCTCGACGAGCGCGTCGCCGTAGCCGTGCCGGGTCGCGATCGGCTCGGTCTTGGCCTCGGCCATCAGCCGTCCTCCGAGGCGCCGTCGGCGTCGTGAAGCGCCTTCGTCTGCTCCTCGAGCCGGGCCTCGAGCTCGTTGAGGGCCTCCTCGGCCTGCTCAGGGCTCGGCGGCTTGCCGTGGAAGCCGAAGCGCCCCTCCATCGAGGACACGCCGCGGCCCTTGCGGGTCTGGCAGACGATCGCCGCGGGGCGGTCCAGCGTGCGGCTGCGCTCCAGCGCCTCGACGACGGCGCCCATGTCGTGGCCGTCGATCTCGACCGTGTCCCAGCCGAAGGCCTCGAACTTGGCGCGCACATCGCCCGTGTCCATGACCTCCTCGGTGGTGCCGTCGGTCTGAAGGTGGTTGTAGTCGACGACCGCCGTCAGGTTGGGGACCTCGTAATGGGCCGCCGCCATCGCCGCCTCCCAGGTCTGGCCCTCCTGGCAGTCGCCGTCGGAGATCAGCCCGAAGACCTGTGCGGTCGACTCGAGCCCGTCGAGGCGCAGCGCGAGGCAGATGCCGAGGCACATCGAAAGCCCCTGGCCGAGCGATCCGGTCGAGACCTCGACGCCGGGCGTGCGGTTCATGTCGGGGTGGCCCTGGAGCTGGGCGCCGATCTGGCGCAGCCCCATCAGGTCGCGCAGCTCGATGTAGCCGTGATGGGCGAGCGCCGCGTACTGGATCGGCGCCGCGTGGCCCTTGCAGAGCACGAAGCGGTCGCGCTCGGCCCAGTCGGGGTTCTCGGGGTCGTGGCGCAGCACCCTGTAGTAGAGGGCGGCGACGATGTCGGCCGCCGACAGCGAGCTGTCGAGATGCCCCGACTTGGCGACCGCGAGCATCCGGACGCACTCGATGCGCAGCACGGTCGCCCAGCGCTCGAGCTCGGCGATCGAGGGAGCGCGCTCGGCGCGCTCGTCGGCCCGGGGGGGCGGCTTCGGATCGGGTACCGGCCTCAGATGAGCCACGTCGGCGAGGTTAGCGTTCGGCGCGCGTCCGGCGGCGGACTCCACGCAGCGAGGGTATGAATCTGCACGGACGTAGCGGCCCCGGCGTTCGCTCGCAAATTGCGGTGCGCGGAGCGCCATCCCCCGGGCTGTCCTGCTTAGGGGCCGCATATGACCCCCTGGGCAGGACAGCTTGCCTGATATGGGTGCATTGGTGAATCGCTGGCGCTACATCGCCCTCGTGGCAGCCGCCTTTGCCGCGGGCGCGGTCGGCGTCTGGGCGATCGGCGGTGACGAAGAAGACAACGAGGCGCCGCCTTCACCCAGCCCTGCCTCGGAGAAGCCGGCGCCTCACCCGGAGGAGGTGAACGGGGGCGCCGCACCGCCGGGGGGCGAGGTGGAGCCGGGTGGTCCCGGCGCCGAGCGCGAGGTCGCTCGGGTCGTGCGCCGCTACGTCGTGGCGATCACGGATCGCGATGGCGAGGCCCTGTGCGAGCTGGTGCCCAGCGCCGCCGAGCTCGACCTGCCCGAGCAGCGCGCGACGTGCGCCGAGTCGGTGAGCGCCTCGATCGGCTATCGCGACCCGCGCGGCTATCCGGTCTTCGAGAGCGCGAGGATCGCGGGCAACCCCGAGATCGAGGTGAGTGGCGACGAGGCGCGCGCGACCGTCACCGTCGTGACCGACTTCGCGGACCGCGACGAGCCATCGATCGAGGACGACGTCGTCTACCTCGAGCGGCGCGGTGCGCGCTGGGTGATCGTCAAGCCGAGCGCGACTCTCTATCGCGCGATCGGTGTGCCGGACGTGTCGCCCCAGGTGCTGACGCCGCGCTAGGTCAGCCGACCGAGATGATCTCGATCCCGCCTTCGGACAGCACCGTGACGTAGGCCTTGCCGCTCTCGAACGCGGTGGACCACAGGATTCCGGGGCCCTTGTAGCGATAGATCGGATGGCCCCTGCCGCGATTGCCGAGCTTCTTGATCATCAGCTGGTCTCGCGAGCCGCCGCTTCGCACGTAGATCACTCGGCCGTCCTCGAGCGCCGGGTTGCTGAGCAGCGAGAATCGCGCGCCCACGACGATCTTGTTCTTGCGGTCGCCCAGGTCGCGTTGCCAGATCCGGCTCTCGTCACGCTGGGCGGTCGCCCACACCACGACGTCCCCGTCGAGGGCCGGGCGCCCCACCTGACTCGGGCTGGAAGAGGAGGTGATCCGCTCGCCGGCTCCGGGATTGAGTGGGTCGGCGATGTCGATCGCCTCGAGCACGTCGCGACCCTCCTCTCGCCGCCTCGTCACCAGCCGGTCCTCCGAGATCGCCAGCGCGTCCACCCCCGGAACCGGAAGCGTCGTGACGGGCGCCAGCGTGTCGCGCGCGAGGATCACCACCTGCTGGTCTGAGATCACCGCGATGTAGGGCCCCCCGATCGCGGGATCGGTCCCCGGCAGAAGAATGTCCGCGCCGTCGCGCCGCAGGATCCCGGTGCCGTCGGAGCGTTGGTAGACGAAGTCCGCCTCGGCGGCGGACGGGTCGGCGCCGTTGGGCACCTCGGTCTGGGCGGCGGTCGCGCTGCCACCGCTGGTTCCGAGCGCCACGGCAGCGAGCGCCAGGGCGAGCGCGTCGCCAATCCGGAAGCCGCGGTAGATCCCGGGACGCCCCGCCATCAGCTCGGTCACCCCCGTGCCGAAGCGAGATCCCGCAGCGGGCGCCAGGGCGACGATCGGGATCGCGCGGCCGAGACCGAACGCCAGGCCGATCGCGAGCCCCGCGTGGAGGTCTCCCAGCGCGAGGCTGATCCCGGCCAGCGCCCAGACCCCGAAGCTGAGCACGAAGGTGGTGAGGCCGAGGCCGAGCAGGACTCCGTACAGCGCCGCGGCGAGCGGCATCGGCATGACACGGCGCCAGTGCTCGGGGAGCTGGCGGCGGATCTGGGGAACGATCGCCGCGCCGCGGGCCTCGGCCAGCGCGGCCGCCAGCGCGACCCCGGCGGCCGCGAGGTAGGCCGCGCGCCCCCCCGCCCCCAGCAGCAGCCCCCCGGCCGCCGCCAGCGAGCCGAACGTCACGATGCCTCCCACCAGCGCGCCCGGAAGGAAGCTCACGCAGGCGGCGAGCGTCGTCGTGCGCCCGCCCGTGTGCCCGGTTGGCCCGATCGTCTCGATCATCGAGAACCCGCAGGGCGACCAGGTGCCGGTCAGCCCGATCAGGAGCGCCGCCGCGGCGAGGACGAGCTCGAGCCCGCTCAACACGGCACCTTGGTCTGAAAGAACATGACGCAGAACACGCGGCGGCCCTGGAAGCAATAGCCCTCGAGCGAGGCGTCGCCGTTGATCCGCCGCTTGCTGTACGAGCAGCAATCCTGAAGCTTGCGCACGGTGCCGCCGCAGCACCGAAACCAGCTTCCGTCGACCGACGTGTTGAAGCCGAACCTCCTCGCGACCTCTTCGCACACCTTGGTGCGCGGCGCGGGGGGAAGGGGGCGGCCGTCGGGATCGGTCTTGACCTGGCCACCGTCGTCGATCGGCTCGCCCTGGTCGTTGATCGGCCGTCCCAGGTTGTCGATCGGCTGGCCGCCCGGTCCCAACGGGTAGCCGCGGACGTCGATCCGCGGGAGACCCGACGGATGCGGGCACGATCCGGTCGTGAACGTGTGGCCGCAGAAATGAAAGGCGTCGGCCTCGCCCGGCTTGATCGCCCTCGAGACGATGCCGCCCGCGGTCGCCGCGAAGAGCGCCCCTCCCACCCGCGCGAGGAATCCGCGCCGTGAGGTGTCTAGGGCCAGCGCGTCGAGCGTTCCCTCGAGCCTGCCGCGCGGCTCAGGCACCCAGCGTACCCAGGGCCTCGGCCGAGGCGCGCCGCTCGGCCGTCGCCAGCACGCTGTCGAGCTGAGCGAGGTTGTTGAACGTGCCCTTGGCGAGCACCGTCCCGTCGAGTCCCAGCGCGACCGCGTAGGGGCTTCCCGGGACTCCGAGCTCGCGCCACGCGGCCGGCTCGGCGCTCTCCTCGAAGCGCTCGACCGCGAGCACCGGCTCGCGGGCGAGCGACTCGATCGCGGGCTCGAGACCGGCGCAGGCCGAACAGCTCTCGGACATGAAGACCGCGAGCGCGAGCTCGGCGCGCTCGCCGGGCGCGAAGCGCTCGATCAGGGTCGTTCGGGTGCCGAGCTCGGGGCCCTCGTCGGGGATCTCGAGCGCCGAGGAAGGCCCGAGGCGGAGCCGCAGCATCCCGATCTCGCGGGCCAGCGCCAGCACCGCGACCCCGAGTCCGAAGCACGCCAGCAGCGCCGCCGCCAGCCCGATGGCGAGCCACTCATCGGTGCTTAGCTCGCGGCTCGGGACGAGGGGAAGCGCGGCGAAGGCGGCGGCAAGGGCGGCGTTGCGCGCGACCGCGGGCCAGCCGACCCGCGAACGCGAGCCGAAGCAGGCACACGGCGCCCCCGCGCGTCCGCGGGCCAGCGCGGCGATCAGCGCGATCGCGAACGCCACCATCATCGCGGCCGCCGCGTAGGCCGCGGCGTCGACGCCGGCCGCGACGCCCGCTGCCAGCACGACCTCGGTCCAGATCAGCGCCGCCCAGGTGATGGCACGGTTCCGGGGCGAGCGGACGCCGAACGTCGCGAGCGCGGCCTGGCTGGAGCGGGGGCTGGCGAGCTTGAACGCGCTCGAGGCGAGCAGGACGAGCGCCAGGACCAGATGGGCGATCACCCCTGCCATCCGCGACTCAACCTACCACCCGAAAGCGGCGGCGGCCGGGACCCGAGGGTCGCCGGCCGCCGCACGGGCCAGGTGATCGCTCGCGCTACTTCTTCTTCTTCTTCTTCGCCTTGAACGTCACCGACACCGGATCGGGGTCCGGGTTGCCGGCGCCGTCGATCGCGACCACGTCGAACTGATACGTCTTGCCCTTCTTCACCTTGCTCTTGAACGGCGAGACGCACTGCTGGTACGGGGTGGCCTCGGAGTTGCCGAGTATGGCGAGCCGGCAGAAGAACGTCGAGTTGTCCTCACTCGACGCGAATGGGATCGTCACCTTCGGCTTCTTCTTCTTCTTCTTGCTCACAACCGCTTCGCCGCCCGAGGACAGCGCCGACTTGACCTTCGGCTCGCCGGCCGACGTCTGCGGGTCGGTCGGGTCGAGCACGTGCGCCCCCGGAGCGCAGCTAGAGCGGTTGTCGACGACAAGGTTGTCGACGAACGCCGCCGAGTCGTAGATCCCGTCACCCTGGTCGAAGATCGTCAGGAACAGGTCCACGTGCCCGGCTGCCTGGTCAGCCGGCGTCAGCGGCGCCGAGGCGCGCGCGATCCGGGTCGCCGAGTCATACGTCGTCGCGATCGCGCGGTACGGGGCGACCGCGGTCTCCCCGACGCTGTTGATCGAGATCTCGCTGCCGGCCTCGTCGAACGCGAAGTTGTTCGGCGCCGTGATCGTCGAGCCCGACGTCGTCCAGTTCGAGTTGCGCAGCTCGGCGATGAACGAGTCGTTGAACGACGTGCCGACGAACTCCGGGAACTCCTCCGACAGGAACCGGAACTCGAACGACAGGCAGTTGTCGTTCGGCGTCACCGGAACCTGAAGCCGCAGCACGCTGACGTCGAAGTCGGTGTCGCCGCGGACGTTGGGGCCGAACAGGTCGACGCCGCTCGACTCGTTGACGTTCGCGTCATCGGCGAGCTGCACGTCACCCGTCGTGAAGATCGGGAAGGTCGCGCCTCCGCGCGGGAAGCCCGGCAGCGCGCTCAGTGAGACCCCGTGCGGCTCGATGCCGGCACCCGACGGGATCGTGGTGAAATCGCCAGTGACGGGGCTTGCCAGTCCGAGCGCCGCGCCCAGCTCGCTCGGGCTCCGGGTCGACGTGATCGCCGCGCCGGCCGGCACGGCGGAGATGAGCGCCATCAGCCCCGCGATGCCGAGCGTCGCCGCCGCGACGCCGAACCGCGACCTCTTCGTCCGTCCCATTCCCATACCTCCCTTTCCCTGGCGTGGTCCCCCTACCGGGACCTTGCTCGTGAATAGTGCGGTGGCGAGACTACTACTTACTACGGGCCGCCGGCGCCGGTCAACCGATCGCGACCATGCGCTCGATGGGGACCCTGGCGCGCTCGGCGATCTCGGGGGGAACGCGGACCTCGGGCGCGAGGTCGCGCAGCGAGTCGCGCAGCTTCGGCAGCGTGATCATCTTCATGTACTTGCAGAACGCCATCCGGTTTGCCTCGATCAGCTCGGCGCCGGGCGCGGCCTGGTGAAGCGGGTGCAGCATCCCGTTCTCGGTCGCGACGACGAACGAGCCCTCGGGGTGCTCCTCGACGTGCCTCAGCATCCCGGACGTGGACAGCATGTGGACGCCCTCCGGGTCGATGTCCCCGGACGCGACGTACTCCATCGCCTGGGTGGCGCATCCGCACTCCGGGTGAATCAGGAACTCCGAGCCGGGGTGCTCGGCTCGGGTGCGGGTGATGTCCTCCGGGCGGATCCCAGCGTGGACGTGGCACTCACCGGCCCACACGTGGAAGCGCTCGCGGCGTTCGGGATCGTCGATCAGGCCGGTCTCGCGCTCGACGAAGGCACCGAGCCACATGTCGGGGCCGAACAGGATCTCGGTCTGGGGGCCGTGCTCGCGCCAGATGTGCTCGACGACCGACACGGCGTTCGACGAGGTGCAGCAGTAGTCGGTCTCGGCCTTGACCTCGGCGGAGGTGTTGACGTACATCACGACGAGCGCGCCCGGGTGCGCCGCCTTCCACTCCCGCAGCTCGTCCGCCGTGATCGAGTCCGACAGCGAGCAGCCGGCATCGAGGTCCGGAATCAGCACCGTCTTGTCCGGCGACAGCACCGACGCCGTCTCGGCCATGAAGTGCACGCCGCAGAAGGCGATCACCCCGGCATCGGCCGCCGCGGCCTGCCGCGACAGGCCGAGCGAGTCGCCGACGTAGTCGGCGACGTCCTGGATCTCGGGCACCTGGTAGTTGTGCGCCAGGATCACGGCGTCGCGCTCGACGGCGAGCGCGCGCACCTCGTCCGAGAGCATGCCGATCTCCTCCCCGGAGAGGGCAGGCTGGAGGGACGGTTGGATCGTCGGGAGTGGGTGCATCCCGTTCCTTCGTCGATGTTCGCCAGCTCGCTACGAGGCAGGCGAATGAATGGCCAAGTCTAGCGAGGGGGCGGGGCGGCAGCGACGGGGCACTAGCCTGAGCTGGTGCCCGAGCTGCCCGAGGTCGAGATCACGGCGCGCCGCCTGTCGACGGCGCTGACGAGCGGGGTGGTGGAGTCGGTGCTGGCGCCCGGCATGGTCGCGGTCAAGAGCATCGACCCGCCGCTGGAGGCGCTGACCGGCCTGCAGGTCTGCGGCGCGGACCGGGTCGGGAAGATGCCTCATGTCGCCTTTGCGACCGAGGGCACGGTGCCACCGGACGAGCGCCTGCTGCTGCTCGTTCATCTGATGTCGGCGGGTCGGTTGCAGGTCTTCGACAAGCGCGCCTCGCTTCGCGACCGCGCATCCCGCGTCCTGATCCGGCTCACGGACGGGCGCGAGCTGCGGCTGCGCGAGTTCGGCACCAAGCAACGCGCCTGGGTGAAGGTGCTCGTCGGGTGGGATCCGAGCTCCGACGAGATCGTCGCGACGCTGGGTCCCGAGGCGTGGCCGGCGCCGCCGCTCGAGGAGCTGGCGCGGGCGATCGACGAGCCGCGCCACCTCCACCCGATGCTGCGCGACCAGCGCGTGATCGCCGGAATCGGACGCTCGTGGGTCGACGAGATCCTCTGGGAGGCCGGGCTGTCGCCATTCAAGCGGGGGGCCGACCTCGAGGACGACGAGGTCGAGCGCCTGCACGGCGCCCTTGCGGTGCTCGGCGGCGCGATCGACCACTACGAGGAGGTGATCGGCGCCACGGTGCCCGACAAGCTGCCGATGCCGCTGCGGGTCCACCGGCGCCAGGGCGAGCCCTGTCCGCGCTGCGGCACGACGCTCGAGGCCGTGCACTACGCGGAGTACGTGATGACGTACTGCCCCAGCGAGCAGACGGAGGGACGCGTGCTCAAGGACCGCAGGCTTTCGCGGCTGCTCAAGTAGGCGCGATCAGCGCCGCGCGACCTGGCGGGCCAGCGCCCGGCCCACCGTGAGCGGGTGGTTGAGGACCGTAGCGACCCTGCCCGTCAGCGACAGTGGGTCGTGCGCGATCCCGAGCTGTCGCAGCACCGTTCCGGCGTCGAAGTAGACGCGCTCGCAGACGAGGCGGTCCTCCTCGAACACGAACACCGCCGCGAAGCGCATCTCCCAACGGCGGCCAGTCGGCGGCAGACCGCGGTAGGCGCCGAGATGGGTCCCGCGCACCCACGCCTCGACGATCACGGCGTCGTCGGCGTGGTGGAGCGAGATCAGCTCGTTCTCCTGGTCGGGGAAGGCGCTGCGGGTCTCCTCGAAGTACGCCGCGACCTCCTCCGGGCCGTCGTAGACGTCGCCGGTTCCGATCAGCTCGTAGCGCGGGTGGTCGAAGGTCTCGATCGTGGCGTCGTAGTCGTGCTGGTTCTCGGTCTCCATGTGCTCGATCACCAGCGCCTCGCGTTTGTCGCGCAGCTCCGTCGTCATGGCCATGCCGGAGACTCTATTGCCGCGCCGGCTCGAGCTCCATGCTGAGGTCGAGCGCGGGCGCAGAATGGGTCAGCGCCCCGACCGAGATGAAGTCGACCCCGGTCGCCGCCACCTCGGCGACGTTGGCGAGCGTGATCCCGCCCGAGGCCTCGAGGGTCGCGAGCGGGCCGTGGGAGCGCGCCGCGGCGTCGCGCGCCGCCACTGCGGCCCGCAGCTCCTGCGTCGCCATGTTGTCGAGCAGCAGGCGGTCGGCTCCGGCGTCGAGCGCCGCTGCCACCTCCTCGGCGTCGCGGCACTCCACCTCGATCTCGCGCTCGTGATGCGCCTCCCGCGCCAGCCGCAGCGCGGCTCCGACGCCGCCGGCGATCGCGATGTGGTTCTCCTTGATCAGGACCGCGTCGTGCAGCCCCATGCGGTGGTTCGAGCCGCCCCCGGCTGCCACCGCCGCCTTCTCGAGCGCGCGCAGCCCGGGCGTCGTCTTGCGAGTGTCGAGGATGGTGGCCCGGGTCCCCTGAACCGCCTCCGCGAAGCGGGCCGTCAGGGTGGCAACGCCGGACAGGTGGCAGAGGAAGTTGAGCGCCGTGCGCTCGGCGGCGAGCAGGGCGGGCGCCGGCCCCTCGGCCACCGCGACGTCGGCCGGCGCCTCGCTCCACTCCCCCTCCGCCCCGCGAGGCTCGAAATCACTCGCGCCGGCCTGCCTGAACGCCTCCTCGGCGGCATCGAGCCCGTACACGACCCCGTCCCCCTTCTGGACGATCCGCGCCCGGCCCAGCGCCCCCGCCGGGACCACCGCATCGGTCGTGATGTCTCCCCCGCCGAGGTCCTCGGCGAGCGCGCGGGCGACGAGCTCGCGCAGCTCGGTGAGGGCCTGCCCGGACGCGGCCACTACTCGGCCGGGAACACGGCGAGCGTCGCCGTGAATCCGTGCAGGAAGTTGCGCCCCCCGACCGGCCCGATCTCGCCGGCGCAGAAGAAGCCTCCGGCCGGCACGCCGAGAACGTCGTCGAGCGCCGAGGCGTCGTGGTCCTCGACGTTGAACATGTGCGATCCGCGTCCGTTGCAGGTGAACATCAGCGCGCCGGCCGCGGGCGTGGAGCCCAGCGCGTCGCTCTGGAGCCCCAGCGCCTCGCGCAGGTCCTCGTCCGCGACGGTGGCGTCGCGCACGTGCAGCCGCACGATCTGGCCGACCCTTACGCGCTCCCCGATCGCGATCGTCGACGCGTCCTGATCGGCGCCGATTACCGGCCTGATCAGGAAGTCGCCGCGCCCGTAGTCCGGCTTGTTCTCGTCGATCACGACGCCGAGCATCACCCCGGCGCGGGCAAGGTCGCGCTCGTGCTCCTCGAGCCCCGCGATCGCCTCGGCGAGGCGCTCCAGCGCGGGCCGGCTCGCCAGCTCCTCGATCACGTTCTCGTGCGCCGCGGTGATCGTCATCTCCGGGCCGACCGGCGCGGCGCCCTGCGAGACGCAGGGAAGAACGGGAAGGCCCGCGAGCGAGCAGCCGACCGCGCCCTCGGAGAGGACGTCGCCGTCGCGAAACAGCGTCCCGGATCCCGGGATCGCCGCGCTCGCGAGCCCGCCCAGCACGGGGAGGCCGGGGTGCTCGGCGTTCAGTCTCGCGAGCAGCGACTCGGTCGAGAAGCTGTACGGGTCGGCGAGGACCACCAGCGCATCGCCGAGGGCGCCGTCCTGAGGCAGGCCGATGACCTCGAACCCGTCGCCGGACTGCTCGACGGTGAAGTGGTGAGTGCGGATCTCGGCGCCGGGTGCCGCGAGCGCCCAGACCACCGCCCCGGGGCCCTCCTCGATCTCGCGCCGGCCGGCCACGACGCCACCCGCCCCGCACCCGATCAGGTTCGCCGGGTCGAGACGGTCGTGGACGGCCGACAGGATCCACTTGCCGTGACCGAGGTGAGGCGCGCCGGCGAACACGATGCACAGATCGCACGCCGCGTCGAGCTCGCGCGCCGCGCCGGCCGCCGCCTCGTCGAACGCCTCGACGGCGTCGAAGCTCTCCGAGACACCGACCGCGATCCGAACCGCCATCGCGCTCAACGATAGTGCGCGCGCGAGGGGGCTACTTCTTCTTGCGTTTTTTCTTGACCTTCCAGGACCGCTCGGCCGGCGTCGGGTCGACGTTGCCGGCGGGATCCACGGCCCGGACCTGGAGCTGATGCTTCTTGCGCTTGACCTTGAACGTCTCGGCCGGATCGCAGGGCTCGAAGCCACCCTTGTCGAGCTTGCACTGGAACGTCGAGCCCGGCTCGTCGGAGGCGAACTCGAACTTCGCCTTCTTCTTCTTGCTCTTCTTCTTCGGGCCCTTGGTGATCGTCGTCTCGGGGGGGTCGGTGTCGCCGGCGATGGGCGGGGGCGCGACGAACGGCTCGCGAGCAAAGGCGACGACCGCGTTGGCGTTGCGGCCGCTCACGTAGACGTGCGCGCCATCGCCGGATACGGCCACCGATTTGGGCCCGTCGAGGCCAGCCACGCCGGCGACACCATTTACGTCCTGTTCCACAAAGGCCAGGGCGCCCGTCGCGGCGTCCCGAGCGAAGGTGACGACGGCGTCGTCGTTGTAGCCGCTGGCATAGACATGCGCCCCGTCCGGCGACACCGCGACGTGGTAGGAGTTGAACAGCCCGTCCACGCCGTCCACGCCGTCGCGTTCCTGCTCGAGAAAGGTCAGGGCGCCGGTGGTCATGTCGCGGGAGAAGGTGGCCACGGCGCTGTCGCCTACCGACGCCACGTACACGTTGGCTCCGTTGGGGGAGATGGCAACGTCGGTCGCGCCGGCAAGACCGTCCACACCTCCTACTCCGTCCTGATCAAATTCGACGAACGTGAGCGCACCGGTGCTCTCGTCGCGCGAGAAGGATGCCACGGCGTTTTCATTCGTGCCGGTGACGTACACGTGGTCCCCGTCGGGCGAGATCGCAAGCCCGACGGCGCCGTCGGTCCCCTCCGCGTCGACCCCGTCCTTGTAGACGTCGATGAAGGTCAGCGTCCCGTTGCCGGGGTCTCGGGCGAAGGCACTGACGCCGTCGTCGCTGAGGCTGGCGACATAGACGTGGTCGCCGTCAGGCGAGACGACGACCTCCTGCGGCGACGCGAGACCATCGACCCCGGGGTCGCCGTCCTTGATTACCCCGACCCAGTCGAGCTCGCCGGTCGGCGCAACGCGTGAGAAGGTCGCCACGGCGTTGTCCTGCGCGCCTCCCCCGGTGACGTAGACGCTCAGACCGTCCGGGGACACCGCGACGCCAACCGGAATGGCGATCCCGTCGACGTTGTCCACGCCCTCCTTCTCGAACTCGACGAAGCTCAGCGCGCCGGTTCCGGGGTCGCGCGAGAAGGCGGCGACCGTGTCCTCGTTCTGGCCCACGACGTAGACGTTTGCGCCGTCAGGGGAAACGGCCAGTCCCTCGGCTGCCTGCAGCCCGTCCACACCGCCGACACCGTCCTTCTCCTGCTCGATGAAGGTGAGCGATCCGAAGACGGCGTGGGCCAGTCCGGCCGAGAGCGCGAGGACGAGCGCCGCCACGGCGACACCGACGAGCCCGCGCGTGAGGCGATCTGCCGAAAGCCCCCCGGCCCTCCCCGTACCGAGCCTCCCCGACAGCTCCACCCACTTGTTGTTAGCAGCGGAGGGCCGTCGTGTCAAACGGGATGCGTGGGTCGCACGGGTCTAGCGCCAATCGCCCGGGCCAATGCTCCAGGGTCATCAATGAGCGCAATTCCGTCCGACCGCCCTGCGAACATACGTTCGTGCAGACAGCCACAACAACCTCGCCGATCTCCCCGGACCTCGAAGACCTCCCCCTCGAGCATCTCGAGCATGAGATCACGCAGCTCGCGGCGCACATCAACGCCGGTACGTGCCGCTGGCTCGAGCTCGTGGGCGAGTTCGACCGCCGCGCAGGCTGGGGGTCGTGGGGCTGTCGCTCGTGCGCCGAGTGGATCGCGTGGCGCTGCGCCGTCGCACCGCGCTCGGCGCGCGAGCACGTCCGGGTGGCCCGCTGTCTCGCCGAGCTGCCGGAGATCCGCGCCGGCTTTGCGCGCGGCGAGCTCTCCTACGCCAAGGTCAGGGCCCTCACACGAGTCGCCGATCCCGAGTCCGAGTCCGAGCTTCTCGAGCTCGCGCGCCACGCGACGGCCGCCCAGCTCGAGCGCATCGTGCGCGCCTGCCGACGGGTCAGCGCGCGGGAGGCCGACGACGCTTACGCCGGGCGTTACCTCGTGTGGTCGTGGGACGCCGACGGCTCACTCGAGTTCCGCGGCCGCGTCCCGGCCGAGGACGGAGCTTTGATGCTCAGGGCCCTCGAAGCGGCGCGCGAGACGCTTTCCGAGCGTCGGCGCGAGGCGGGCGACGAGGAAGGTACGGACGGGGGAAACGGTTCCGCGGAACCGCCTCTCGAAACCGCGCGGGCTGACTACGGTTCCGCGGAACCGCCTGCCGTGCCGCGGCCGACCAACGCCGACGCCCTCGTCGCGATGGCTGAGAGCTCTCTATCTCCAAGATCAGGAGATTCGAGAGGTCGAGCGGGCCCTGAACGCCACCAGGTCGTGGTCCACGTCGATGTCGAGACCCTCTCCCTGGATGCGGACGGCCGCTGCGAGCTCGAGGACGGGGTCGCTCTGTCGCCCGAGACCGCCAGGCGCATGGCGTGCGATTCCTCGGTGGTGGGGATGCTCGAGTCGGACGGCGCCACCCTCGACGTCGGGCGCAAAACGAGAAAGGTCCCAGCCGCAGTGCGCCGGGCGTTGGAGGCGCGCGACGGCCGCTGCCGCTTTCCGGGGTGCGAGCGAACACGCTTCCTCGACGCTCACCATCTCCGGCACTGGGCCCAGGGCGGCGAGACGAGACTGGACAACCTCGTCCAGCTCTGCCGCCATCACCACCAGCTGATTCACGAGGGAGCCTTCTCGGCCAAACCCGCGAACGGCGAGGGCGTCACGTTTCGCGATCGGCACGGTCGGGTGATCTGTCTCGCGCCCCGACCCTCAGCGGGCAGCCGGGCCGGCCTCATCGGGGGTAACGGTGCGGTCGGCCGTGCGATCGAGGACGATGCCCTCCTGCCCGGCAGCGGCGAGAAGCTGGACCTGGGCTGGGCCGTGGACTCGGTGCTTCGAATGCGGCGTCGCGAGTAGCTCTTCTCGTTTACGCGTGAGGTCGCGCCCGCGTCCGCGCGAGCGCGGACCTACCGCCCGTCCCCCGCGGCGTGGAGCAGGTACTCGCGCACGAAGCCGTCGAGGTCGCCGTCGAGCACGCGCTCGGCGTCCCCGACCTCGTGGCCCGTGCGGTGGTCCTTGACGCGCTGCGAGGGGTGCAGCGTGTAGCTGCGGATCTGGGATCCCCACTCCACCGACTTCTGCTCACCGCGCTCGGCGGCGAGCTCCTCGGCCCGGCGGCGCTCCTCCTCCTCGAGCAGCTTGGCGCGCAGGAACCGCATCGCGGTCGCCTTGTTCTGGGCCTGCGAGCGCTCGTTCTGGCACTGGACGACGATGCCGGTCGGGGTGTGCGTGATGCGTACGGCGGAGTCGGTCTTGTTGACGTGCTGGCCGCCGGCGCCCGAGGCGCGGTAGGTG
>DASPWW010000132.1:0-9142 GCA_035637595.1 Solirubrobacterales bacterium
CGGAACTTGGAGATCTCGCGAAAGACTCTCGCGCGCCGGTTGGAGATGCTCGTCGCCCACGAAATCCTGGAGCGGAGGCGTTACGAGCCGCGCACCGATCGCTACGAGTATTGGCCCACGCGGAAGGGAAGTGATCTCCGCCCGGTGCTGATGACATTGGCCAGCTGGGGCGAGCGGTATGCGTCACCGCCAAGGCGACTTGGACGGCACGACTCGAACGAGGATGTTCAGTCGGCCAACGGACAGAGCGTCCCTTGAGCCTTCGTAAGCCGCTTTACTAAGCGGAATTAGGCCTCTGCGCCGACCTCGCGGCGAAGCCGGGTCGCCGCGTCGATCGTCACCGCGAGCAGAAGCACCGCGCCCGTGACCATGAACTTGACGTCTGACGACAGCGCCAGCAGGTCCATCCCGTTCGAGATCGACTGGATCACCAGCGCGCCCAGCAGCGCCGACCACACGAAGCCACGGCCGCCGAACAGGCTCGTGCCGGCGATCACCGGCCCGGCGATCGCGAGCAGCAGCAGGTCGCTGGCGCCCGAGCTCTGGTTGACGGCCAGCAGCCTCGACGCGGCCAGGATGCCGCCCGCCGCGGCGAGCGTCGAGGCCAGCATGAAGACGAGGACCCGGATGCGCGTTATGCGGATGCCCGCGCGCCGGGCCGCCTCGGCATTGCCGCCCACCGCGAAGATGTGACGCCCGAAACGCGTGCGCTCGGTGACGAACGAGAACACCGCCATCAGCGTGATCATGATCAGCGCCGCCAGGGGCACGCCGCGATCCTCGTTCAGGATCGCAACCGCGGCCACCACTGCCGCCGCTACCAGCGCCACCCGCGCAACCGACGTGACAAACGGCGCCGCCTCGAGCCCGGCCCGCACTCGCCGCCTTCGCCCCAGCACCACGCCGGCCGCGTAGGCCGCGATCACCACCGCGGCGAGAGTCCAGCCCAGGGCCGGGTCGAAGAAGGTGGTCGTGAGGTCGGTGATCAGGTTGTCGGGGAGGTTCACCGTGCCGGTCTCGCCGAGCACGGCGAGCAGCGCCCCCTGCCAGGCGAGCAGGCCGGCGAGCGTGACCACGAACGAGGGGATCCGGAACGTCGTCACCATCAGGCCGTTGAAGAGGCCGATCACCGCGCCGGTCGCGAGCCCGGCGAGGATCGCGAGCTCGGCCGGCCAGCCGTGCTTGACGTTGAGCACGGCCATCACGCCCGCAGCGAGCCCGCTCACGGCGCCGACCGAGAGGTCGATCTCGCCGAGCAGGAGCACGAGCACGACGCCGATCGAGATCGTCGCCACCGCCGTGAGCTGAAGGACCAGGTTGGAGAGGTTGATCGCGGTGAGGAAGCGGTCGTTGGCGAGCTGGAAGATCGTCCAGATCACAGCGATACCGACGAGGACGCGAACGGATCCGAACTCGCCCCGGGCAAGCCTGCGCAGGAAATCGCCCGCGCGCGAGCCCGCGCGCTCGGCGCCCGGGGCAGGGGCGGCCGGCTCAGCGGCCACGCCGCTCACAGCGGCTGCTCCTCGGTTGACCTCTCGGCTGGGGTCTCGCCGAACTCGGCTCCCGTGATCGCCGCGACCACGCCCTCGCGACTCGCCGTGGTCGCGTCGAGTGAAGCTGCCAGCCGGCCCAGCCGCAAGACGAGGATCCGGTCGGCGACCTCGAAGACGTTGGCGAGGTTGTGGCTGATCACGACGACGCCCAATCCGCGCTCCCGCAGCCGCGCGATCAGCTTGAGGATCTCGCCTGTCTGGACGATGCCCAGCGCGGCGGTCGGCTCGTCTAGCAGCACCAGCCTCGGCTCGCCGAGCAGGGAGCGGGCGATCGCCACGGCCTGGCGTTGCCCTCCCGAGAGCTGAGCCACCTCGGTGCGCACGCTGGTGATCGTGGTCACGCCGAGCGAGTCGAGCAGCTCGAGCGTGCGTTGCTCCATCGCGGACTCGTCGAGGAGGTGGACGCCGGGGATGCCATCGCCGACCTCCTTGCCCAGGTAGAGGTTCTCCACCACATCGAGGTTCTCGCAAAGGGCGAGGTCCTGGTAGACGGTGGCGATCCCGAGCCGCGTCGCCGCCTGTGGGGTGGTCAGGGTGACGCGATGTCCGTCGAAGTAGGCCTCGCCGTCGTCGGCCGGCTGCACTCCGGCGATCGCCTTGATCAGCGTCGACTTCCCAGCCCCGTTGTCACCGACGAGGCCGATGACCTCGCCGCCACGCAACTCGAGATCGACCTCTTTGAGCGCCTCGACCGGCCCGAAGCTCTTGCTGACCCCCTTGAGCGCGAGGAGGGGCTTCGCCGAAGACGGCTGGTCCGATGCCTGTGCCGTGCTCTGGTTCATGTGTGTGCCTCTCCTCGCGCCTCGGGGATCATCCTCCGCTTACTCGAGGCCTGCGTCCTTGCAGTCCTGCGCGTACTGCGGCGTGCAGATCTCGTCGACGCTCCAGAAGTCGTCGGCGACGATCGTGTCCTCGATGTTGTCCTTTGTCACCGGGACCGTGTCGAGGAAGACGGTCGGGACCTTCTCCTGGCCGTTGTCCTCCTCGCCGTTGACGAGGCCCTCCGGTGCCTCATCGCCCTGTGCGAGCGCGACCGCCAGTTGGGCGGCTGCCTCCGCCAGCGGCTTGATCGGCTTGTAGACGGTCACGTACTGCTCGCCGGCCAGGATCCGCTGGATCGCGGCCAGCTCGGCGTCCTGCCCGGTGACGGGCTTCGAGGCGGGATCGATCCCGGCCGACTTGAGCGCCGCGATTGCGCCGCCGGCGGTCCCGTCGTTCGCCGCGTAGACGCCCGCGAAGCCGTTCTCGCCAACGGCGGTGATCGCCTGCTCCATCTCGACCTGAGCCTCGTCCGGGCTCCAGTCGGGAGTGTCGTACTCCTTGGCGACCTCGATGCCCTCGCTGTCGAAGACGCTGGTGGCGCCCTCGTTGAAGAGCTTCGCGTTGTTGTCCGTCGGAGCGCCGTTGATCTGAACGATCGGGCCCTCCGGCGAGTTCGCGTCGGCCAGCGCCCCGGCAAGGGCCTCGCCTTGCTGCTTGCCGACCTCGACGCTGTCGAACGAGACGTAGTAGTCGAGATCCGCATCGAGGATCAGCCGGTCGTAGCTGATCACCGGAATGCCGGCCTGCTTGGCGCGGCTGACGAGCCCCGCCGCTGCGGCGGAGTCAACCGGGTCGAGGACCATCACGTCGACGCCCTCGGTGACCGCAGCCTCGACCTGCTGCTGCTGCTTGGACGTGTCCTGATCGGCGTTGGTGTAGATCACCTCGCAGTCCGAACACTCGTCCTCCACCTTGGCCTCGAACAGCGGTCGGTCCTGGGACTCGTACCGGGCCGTCTTCGACTCGGGGAGCAGGAACGCGATCTTCCCACCGCCGCCGTTGTTATCGCCGCCACAGGCGGCGAGGCCAAAAGCCGCGCCGAGCACAGCGATCGGCGTGAGCACACGAGCTCTACGGCGCATTTCGTACCTCCTTCGAGGAGTCCATTCCTCTCCTCCTCTCGTTTGTTTGCGGGTCTGGAACCTCAAGCTGCCTCACGGGTCGGGAGCCGGCCGGCGAGAAACCGGTCCGACTCGTGCATAACGAGCGCCAGGGCACCGAGCAGCTCCGCGCGGTCGCCGAGCAGGCCGGGCAGGATCTCGAGCCCGTCGACGGCGCTTGGGATCGCGTTGCGGCTGACCGAACGGCGAAGCGGCTCGAGCAGCACGTCCCCGGCCAGGCTGAGATCGCCTCCCACGATCACGCACTCCGGGTTGATCAGATTGCACAGGTTCGCGACGGCGACCCCGGTCGCGCGGCCGGCGTCGCCGATCAGGCGCTGGGCGGCCGCGTCGCCACCGGCCGACAGCTCCAGCAGCCGCCGCGTGGAGATCTCCTCCCGGCGGCTCTCGCTGAGCAGATCCGTGATGGCACGGGTCGAGGCGAGCGTCTCGAGGCAGCCGCGGTTCCCGCATCGGCAAACGGGTCCACCCTCGACGAGCACCGTGTGGCCGATCTCGCCCGCGGTGCCGCCGACGCCGTGGTGAAGTCGCCCGCCGGATATGAAGCCGGCGCCGATACCGGTCGCGAGCTTGATGTAGGCGACCTCCGTCCTCCCCTGCCCGGCCCCCCACGCGAGCTCGGCGAGTGCCCCGAGGTTGGCGTCGTTCTCCACCGCCACCGGCATTCCGAGCCGCCGGCTCGCCTCCGCCGCCGCGTCCACGCCCACCCAGCCGGGGAGGATCGAGGAGGACTGGACGGTCCCGGTCGCCCGGTCGATCGGAGCGGGCAAACCCATTCCGACCCCGATCAGCAGCCCCCGGTCGACGTTCGCATCGTCCAGCACGTTGTTGACGAAGTCGGCCGCGGCGTCGAGTCCGTGCTCGGCGGAGTGGTCGACGTCGATCTCGCCCCAGGTCTCCGCCAGCACCGTGTGTGAGAGGTCCGAGACCGCCACACGCAGGTGACGGTGCCCGAAGTCGATCCCGAGAACGAGGCCGGCGGATCCATCGAGCGAGATCATCACCGGCGGTCTGCCAGGCGGCGCTTCCTGCGCTCGCGATGCCTTGTCCTCACGCTCGCTGGCGAGACCCGCCTCCAGGAGGTCGTTGACGATCGTGGAGATGGTCGACCGCGAGAGCCCGGTGATCCGTGCCAGCTCGGCCCGGCTGGCGAATCCGCGCTTGCGGAGCGCGTCGAAGACGCGCTTGCGGTTGCCCTCCCGCAGGGACGTCAGCGAACCGCTTCCGGTTGCCACGGGTGGAGTTTTTGCAAACCCGGCGGGGTTTGTCAAGAGTTAGGCGAAATCCGGCCCGCGATCATCGCCCTGTACGCAGGAATTTCTCAGGAGCCAGGCCGAACTGAGGCCCTACGACCGCGCAAACTGGCCGTGGAAGCCGTACGGGATATGGGTCGGCACCACGGCGCGCGCCAGTTCGTCGAGGCTGCGCGCGTCGAGGACGAGCAGGTACGAGGCCTCGCGATGGGCGTCGAAGACGACCGAGAGCAGGACGCCGTCGTCCTCGTCGTTCGCATCGGGGGCGGCGACGAAGACGGGCTCGCCGGGAAAGCTGCCCGGCTCCGACCAGGGGCTGCGCGTGCGCTCGTCGAGGTCGGCCTTGACGATCTGCTCGATCCACCCCGACTCGCCGGTCGCGTTGCCCCACACGTAGCGGTAGGGACGTTCGCTACAGCGTCCGTAGTTGATCCGCGGCAGCTCGATCGCATCGATCAGCCGCTCGTGCTCGATCTCACCGCTACCCGGCGAGACGCGGAAGCGCCGCAGCTCAGCGTTGGGGATCGGCTTGCCGGCGCGCAGCCGCTCCATGTAGAGATCCTCGACGAGCTCGGCGTCGGGGTAGACGCAGATGTCGACCACCACGCCATCGCCATTCTCGTACGAGTTGACGTGGTGGAAGGCGAAGAAGGGGTCTGTCTGGAACGGGCCCGTCGCCTCGCCGGTCGCGCGGTCGACGAGCCTGAAGCGGGTGCCCAGCTCGGGCTTCCAGCGGTAGTTCTCGATATACGGCCGGCCGCTGAGCGCGAGGCTGGGGGGATTGACGACGTATGGGAACTCGACGAGCACGAGCCAGCGCTCGGTGAGGCCGAAGGAGTGCATGTAAGCCGGCCGTCGGACGGGGAGCGAGGCGATCACCTCCGGCTTCGAGCTATCCGGCCGCACGAGAAAGAATCGGTAGCTGTTGCGGGGACCGAGCTTCGCCGCGTAGTTGAGCGCGCCGCCCGTCGCGCGGTCGAGATGCGGGTGGGCCGTCGTGAGGATGCCCGGCGCCTCGTATGCAACGCCCACGGTCTCGAGCGTCTCGGAATCGAACTCGACCGGCAGTGGGGTCTCGGTCATCGCGACGAAGCGCTCACCGAGCCGCATCAGGTTGACGTTCGCGTTGTCGGAGATCTTGGGGGAGAACAGCGAGGCGACGCGTGAGAACAGGGATCGGCAGGGGTCGGTGGCGAACTCCGAGTAGGCGATCTCGCCCCTCTCCTTCGCGGCGCGGTAGGCGCGCGAGCCGAGAAAGCGGCTCACGTAGGAGACCGAGCCGTCCTCGATCGAGAAGCTGTGGAGCATCGCGAGCCCGTCGAACCAGTGGCGCATGTGCTGGTCTCCGATCTCCCACTTGGCGGGCCCGGTGCGCAGCAGCGAGCCGCGCAGCCACGCCGGGACCGAGCCCTCGACTCGGAGCTGGGTGAGCGGCGTCTCGTGCTCCTGGGAACGGAACCCGCCGCGGCCGTCGATGGCCGCAGATCGGGTGGCGGTGCTCGCGGTGGTCGCTGCGTTGCTCATCGACCCCTCAGAATAGTTCGGACCGGCGGCAGAGCCCTCAGCCCGTGACCTCCTGCACGGCGGTCTCGAGCTCGTCGGCGCTGAACGCGCCCTCGATCGCGGTGCGGACGACGCCGTCGCGATCGATCACGAACAGCCACGGCTCGGTGCTGAGGCCGTAGGCCTGGGCGGGCGCGCTCGCGCCCTTGTCGATCACGTTGTCCTCGTAGGGCTCGACGTGGATGAAGGCCACCTCGTCGCCGTACTCGTCCTTTAGCTGCTCGGCGACATCGACGACGGGGCCGCAGGTGCGGCTGCGACACAGCGCCGGGCTCGCGAACAGCAGCACGACGGGCTCCTTTCCGAGCACGTCGGCGAGGTCGTCCTCATGCATCGTGTCGGGGGGGTCTCGGGTATCGATCTCGGAGAGGTCGCCGACGTCGTCGGCGGTCGGCGTGTGGGCGACGGGCGCCTTGTCGCCGACATCGGGGACCTTGGTGCGGCCGCTGACGACCGCGCTGGGCGCGAGCGAGCCCTGAAGCGAGTCGCCGTCGCTCACGAGGGCGCCGACCCGCCACTCGCCGGGTTGGTCGAAGTCGATCTCGGTGACGTAGACCACCTTCGCCGCGTCGGGGTCCTCGGCGGTGGTCCGCGACTGGAACGGTCCCTCGACGCTGAGGTCCTCAACCGAGGCGGGGAACGGCCCCTGGGCCTCGCCGTTGCGCCCGGGGGCGGCGTAGATGGCGACGTCGGCGTCGGTGATCTGGTCACCGCCGACGTCGAACACGCCGAAGCTGTAGCGGTTCTCGCCCGGGCGGTAGACCTGGCCCGCGGGAGCGATCACAGGGCCCTCGGCATCGGCCGAGTTGAGCACCTGGAGCAGGGTCCGGCCCTTCGCGGGGGGAAAGGCCGAGGCGGGCGGCGCGGCGCGGCTCGCGCTCTCCGTGTCGTCGTCGCCGCACGCGCCGAGCGTCAGTGCGGCGGCGAGCAGCGCCGCGGGGAGTGCCAGCCGGGTGGCCATGAACTGAGAATCCTAGGCAAGCAGCCTCAACGGTCCCTCAAGGCGCGGGGTCGATAGGGTGCGCCGGCCTTAGCGAGCACGATTGGAGGGCGAGGTGGCCGAACGCGCGGCATTGATCACGGGAGCGTCGAGCGGGATCGGGCTGGCGATCGCCCGGGCGCTGGGCGAGGACGGCTACGACCTGACGGTCGCGGCGCGCAGGCCCGAGAAGCTAGAGGCCGCTGCCGAGGACCTGCGCTCCGCGGGGATCGAGGTTCATTCCGTGCCCGTCAACGTGGTCAACGAGGACGAGATCGTGGCCCTGTTCGCCTCCCACGAGGAGCGCTTCGGGCGCCTCGACGTGCTGGCCAACAACGCGGGGGTCGGGATCGGGGCGGCGCTCGACGCGACCGACACCAAGAAGCTCGACATGCAGCTCGACGTCAACCTGCGCTCCTACGTGCTCGCGACGCGCGAGGCGCTGCCGATGCTGAGGAAGGCGGGCGCCGAGCACGGCAAGGCGCTGATCGCCAACACGGCGTCGGTCGCGGGCAAGTCGGGTCAGCCCTGGGTCGGGGTCTACTCGGCGACCAAGTTCGGGGTGGTGGGGCTGAGCCAGGCGACCCAGAAGGAGGTCGCCGGCGATGGCATCCAGGTAACGGCGCTGTGCCCCGGGCTCGTGGACACGCCGATGACGGACTGGGCGCGCGGCAACGTCAAGCAGGAGGACATGATCCGTCCCGAGGACATCGCCGAGGCGATTCGGTTCCTGCTGGGGACGTCGCCCAACTGCGTCGTGCCGGAGATCATCTTCGCGCGCCCGAGCGAGGCGCTCGAGGGCGGCCTGCCCTGAGTGCCACAGAGTCTGCGCTGAGCGCTCTAGACCTTCGTGCGTTTGAGGATCTCGCGCGCCCGCTGCTCGGCGAGCTGCTCCTCGGCGGCCGCGACGCGGTCCGCGAAGACGTCGTAGCGACGGGTCGGACGCAGCCAGGACCAGAAGCGGCGCCGGCGCAGCTCAGGGGCGCGGTTGCGTTCGCCGGTCGGACGCGGCGGCCGCTTTGCGGTGCGCGCGGGCTGGACGCCGCGCTGGGCGCGCTGGGCGCGGATGCGCTGGGCCAGCTCGACGACGGAGTCGCCACCCTGCTCGTCGCGGAGCAGGCTGTGCTCGAGATAGCTGCTCAGGGCGCGGATCTCGCGCTTGGTCGCGAGCCGCGGGCGGCGCGCGCCGGTGAACCGGTCCCAGGCGCGGGCGAAGCTCGCGAGGTTGGTGCGCCCGCCGTTGCGATGCGCCGCGAGCATCGGGCAGATGCCGCCGGACTTCGGGTCGGTGTAGGCGCCGACGACGATGTCGTTGTCGCGGATCCCGCGCAGCATCGCGACGCGGGTCCGCTCGGGGAGGGCCTGGACGGCGAGGTGGAGGCGCTGGGCGGGATTTCGAGCCTTGCGGCGTCGCACGCCGAAATGGATACCGCGGGGCCGTCCCGATGGCAATGGCAATCGCCTTGGGGAAAGGAAACTTGCACCTGAGCGCGCCGCGGCAGCTGCGCCTGCTGGTGGCGGCGTTCGGCGACGCCGGGCACGCGTTCCCGGCGATCGCGCTGGCTCGAGCGCTGGCGGCGCGGGGTCACGACGTGGCTGTCGAGACGTGGGGACGGTGGCGCGAGGCGGTCGAGGAGCTGGGGCTGCGGTTCTACGGCGCCGAGGAGTACACGGTCTTCCCGCCCCCGGCGCGCGACGGGTCCGATGGGTCGACCGCGGCGCAGGCGGCGCGGGCGCTGATCCCGATGCTCGAGGAGATGCGGCCGGACCTGGTGGTGAGCGACATTCTGACGGTCGCGCCGGCGCTCGCGGCGGAGGCGACGGGGCATCGGTGGGCGACTCTGATCCCGC
>DASPWW010000133.1:0-20486 GCA_035637595.1 Solirubrobacterales bacterium
GCGCACAGCTCGGGATGCCCGATCCCGGTCCCGTAGGACAGGGCCCGCTTCCAGTCGTCGGTCAGGGCGCGCTCGGCAGCCTCGCGAACCGCGTCGGCGGGGAGCAGGTCGGCGCTGGGCGCGCCGCGAGCGAAGCTGATCACGTCTTCGGCCATCGGACGGCGAGTATAGGTCGGGGTCGGGCCGGGGGCCGAGCGGCCTTGCGGCGCTAGCCCCTCGGTCGCACAGCTATCCGGTCGCCAACCCCAATCGCTCGCAGAGCCGCGCCGGCGTCTCGCCGGCGCCGACCGCGAGCAACGCGGAGTCCAAGGTCGCCAGGTCCGCCTCGACCGAGCGCGCGGCGGCCCAATACGAAGCGTCATAGAAGCTGAGCCCGTGGCTGACGGCTAGGTCCGCGGTAACGAACATCTCGCCAAGCGACAACCGCAACGGCTCGCCCGTTATCGCCGGGAGCTGGCTCAGCAACGCCGCGATTCTGCTCGCCGCCCAGCGCAGCTTGCTCGCAAGCGCGTTCCCGACCTCGAAGTACGTGAGATCGAGGACGGACAGCTCGAGCACTCCATCGCCCGCCGCGACTGCAAGCGCACGGGCCTCCTGGACCTGGGGCTCGCCATCCGAGTGGAACCACTTCAGGGCGACGTTCGCGTCACACACGAGCCTGGTCACGCCGCGTCCTCTCCTCACGCTGCTCGCGGATCAGATCGGCCGAGTCGAAGGGCGCTTCGCCTGCGAACAGGCGCCGACCCGACTCCAGCGCGCGCCGAACCGACTCGGGAGTCGGGGCATCCAGCTCACGCTCCGCCGCCTGACGCAGGAAGCCGCTGCGCGTGGTGCCGCGCGCGGTCGTCGCACGGTCGATGCGTCGCAGCAGCTCGTCGGGCACCGAGATCATCACCTTCGCCATCGGCCGAGAGTGTATACCGTGGTATTGCCACCGTCATGAGTATCCGGTCCGTCAGGTTGCCCACAGGTGTTGTGGCCGTGAAGGAGCGATCAGCTCGAGAAGGGAGCGGCCGTCCTGGATAGGCGTCGCACAGCGAACTCTAGGCAGGACAGTGCCGGCGATTCGGCCGACCGACTCGCGCGGGATGCCGGCGCGCCGCGCCCATTTTGGCCTGTTGCTCATCGATGACCTGCAGGGCGGCAGCCTGAGCAAACCGGATATTCACGTGCCGCCGCATCGGCGCCGTTTGTGCCGAAAGCGCGCCGCGGTCGTGCACCGACGCGACGGTGGATCGTGCGGGGAGTCAGGCCCTGGCCCCGACCGCCTCGACCGCCAGCTTCGCGGCCTCGGTCGGGCTACGCCCCACCCGTACGTCCTTGGCCTCGAGCGCCTCCTTCTTGGCCTCGGCGGTGCCCGAGGAACCCGAGATGATTGCTCCGGCGTGTCCCATCTGCTTGCCGGGCGGGGCAGTGAAGCCGGCGATGTAGGCGACGACGGGCTTGGTCACCGACTCGGCGATGAACTCGGCGGCGCGCTCCTCCGCATCGCCCCCGATCTCGCCGACCATCACGATCAGCTCCGTCTCGTCGTCGGCCTCGAACAGCGTCAGCACGTCTATGAAGTCCGAACCGACGATCGGGTCGCCCCCGATCCCCACGATCGTCGAGTTGCCGGCGCCGGCCTGCTTGAGCTCGTTGCCGATCTGGTAGGTCAGCGTGCCCGATTTCGAGACGACTCCGATCGGCCCGGGGTCGAAGAAGTGCGCCGGGATGATCCCGACGTTCGACTTGCCCGGCGACAGCACGCCCGGGCAATTTGGGCCGATCAGCCGCACGCCGGCGTCCCTGGCGTTCCAGTAGACCCGCAGCATGTCGTGGACCGGTATGCCCTCGGTGATCGCGATAACCGTCTCGATGCCGGCGTCGATCGCCTCCTCGATCGCGGCCGCGGCGAAGCGCGCCGGGACGAAGACCATCGACGTGTTCGCGCCCCGCTCGCCGACGGCCTCCGCGATCGTGTCGAACACGGGGACTCCGTCGACGTCCTGGCCGCCCTTGCCGGGGGTCACCCCGGCGACCAGGTCGGTGCCGTACTCACGGTTGCGAAGCCCGTGGAAGCTGCCCTCGCGGCCGGTCAGGCCGGAGACGACGAGCTTGGTGTCCGTCCCGACGATGATCGACATCAGTTCGCCAGCTCCACCACGCGCTCGGCGGCGCCGAGCATCGTCTTCTCGACGTGCAGGTTGGGCAGGTCGGCGTCGGCGAGCAGGCCGAGGCCCTCCTCGGAGTTCGTCCCGTCGAGCCTGACCACGACCGGCATGTCCATGTCGACCTGGTTGTAGGCCTCGATGATCCCCCTGGCGACCTCGTCGCAGCGGGTGATCCCACCGAAGATGTTGAACAGGACCCCGGTGACCTTCTCGTCCGACGTGATCACCTCGAGGGCGTCGACGATCGCCTCGGCCTTCGAGCCACCGCCGGCGTCGAGGAAGTTGGCGGGCTTGCCACCGGCCTGGGCGACGACGTCGAGCGTCGACATGCAGAGCCCGGCGCCGTTGCCGAGGATTCCGACGTTGCCGTCGAGCTTGACGTAGGTGAGGCCCTTCTCCTTCGCCATCTGCTCCTGGGGATCCTCGGCGGAGGTGTCGCGCATCTGCGCGACCTCGGGCTGGCGGAAGAGCGCCGAGTTGTCGACCGTCACCTTGGAGTCGAGCGCGACGACGTCGCGGTCCGACGTGACGATCAGGGGATTGACCTCGATCAGGGTCGCGTCGGACGCGTTGAAGGCAGCGTAGAGCTTTAGGAGGACCTCGGCGACGCCGTCGACGACGTCGTCGGCGACCTTGGCGTCACGTGCCAGAGCGCGCGCGGCATCGGCGTCGAAGCCGTTGGCCGGCGGGACGTGGCGCTTGACGAGCGCATCGGGGTCGCGTTCGGCGATCTCCTCGACGTTCATCCCACCCATCGCCGACAGGATCGTCATCAGCTTCTTCGCGGAGCGGTCGAGGATGATCGAGGCGTAGTACTCGGCGTCGATGTCGGAGGCGCGCTCCACCCACACCTCGTGGACGGTGAACGGACCCTCGCCGCGCGGGCCGCGGATGTCCATTCCGAGGATCGCCTCGGCGTGCTGACGGGCCTCGTCGCGGCTCTCGGCGATCTTGATGCCGCCCGCCTTGCCGCGACCGCCGATCTGGACCTGGGCCTTGATGACGCAGGGATAACCGACCTCGTCGGCCGCCGCGACCGCCTCGTCGACGCTGCTCGCCGGACGCCCGTCGGGAACCGGGACGTCGTGCTTGGCGAAGAGCTGCTTTCCCTGGTATTCGAGGAGATCCATGCGGCGCCCGCGGCAGCCTATCCGACGCCGGCTCGGCTCACCCTGCGCTGCCGGCGAGCGGCTCGAGCTCGACGGCGCCCTCGCCCTCGACGACGCGGATCACCTCGACCTCGTTGTCGCCGGCACGGAACGCGCTCGGCGGGACGACCACGCTGACGTAGATACCGCCCCCGATCTCGTAGCAGCGCCCGACAGCGGCGATCCTTCCGTTGACGGCCACTGCGATCGGCTCGTCCGCGCCGACGTCACCGCTGATCTGGCCGCGGACCAGCGCCGGCACGGCGAGCGAGCCCGGGTCGACGTCGTCGTAGAGCTCGCCGTCGGTGAGCGCGAAGGTGGGGGCGCCGGGCGCCGCCTCGGACGGTACACGGCGCCCGATCAGCCCGGCGTGGGGGCCGAACCCGTAGACGTCTCCCCAGCCGCCCGACCCGAACAAGGCCAGCTTGTGCTCGACGACCGCGTCGCGGCGCTCCAGGTAGTCGTCGAACGACAGCGTCTGTGCGCCCCCGTAACGGTCGGCGACCGATACCTCGCCCGCGGTCGCGTCCGCCTCTCCGTCAGGCTCGCCGGTCAGCGGCTCGCCCGCGGTCTCGAACGGCAGCTCGGCACCGAGCAGGTCGGCGATCGTCGGCAGCAGGTCGACGGACTGGGCGAAGCGGTCGTCGACGCCGCCGCGGCGCTGGCCGGGGGCCTTGACGAACAGCGGCACTCCGGCGATCTGCTCGACCGTCTGCTCGGTCACCTCGCGGCGGTAGATCCCCGGCTCGAAGGCGATCCCGTGGTCGGCTGTGACGACGACGAGCGCCCGCTTCCAGATCCCGAGATCGCGCAGTCGCCGCATCAGCTCGCCGATCAGGCGGTCCGCATAGCCGGCCTGGAGCAGGTGGCGCTGCCACGAATGCTCGACGAGCCACGCCTGTGACGTCCAGCGGCCGTGCTCGCCCGCGAACGCCTGAAGGCTCGGGTCGCCGACCGGATAACCGGCGCCGTTCGGCAGGTACTGCCACGGCTGGTGCGGGAGCTCGATGTGCAGGAAGTGCAGGGCGCTGCGCTGACGACCGATTCCATCGACGAAGCGCTCGAACTGGGCGGGGCGCGCAGCGTAGGGGCCACCGCCGAGCGCCTCGGTCTGCTCGGCTTCGGCCGCGCCCGGCGCGTCGAGGCCGCCGGCGGCGAAGTCGCCAAACGTCGTGTCCACGGGCGGCAGGCCCTCGCGGTAGGCGTCTGGCAGCAGGACGTGCGCCGCGACGATCGAGAGGTCCGCGACGAGGTCCTTCATGCGCTCGGCGAAGGGATCGCCGCTCTCTCGCGCGCACAGGCTCGCCGGGCACAGGCTCGTCACCGCCTCGTGCACGTCGAGCTCATAGCTACCCCCGAGCAGCGTGAACAGGTTGTCGGGCTGCGACGGGGCGTTGGGCAGCGTGTCGGCACCGGGATCGCTGCCCGTGAGAAACGCCGGGACCGCGCGGTTGGTGAAGTCGGCGACGGTCGTCGCGTTGCGATACCACGTCGCCTCGCGCGAGAGCTCCGCGAAGGCCGGATAGCGGCGAGCGTCTATCCGGCCGCGCTCGTCAAGCAGCGATGCGACCGGGAACTCGTCGAACACGACCACCACCACCGGCGCGCTCGACCGGACCTCGGCGTCGAGCGCGCTCACGTCGCGCTGCGGAAGGACGAGGTCGCGAACGGGGGAGATGAACAGGAAGATGGCGACGAACAGCACGGGGGCCGGGGCAAGCACGGTCAGTACGGCGGGGACGAACCGGGTGCTCGCATACGCCGCCGCCGCCGCGGATCCCACCCCCAGCGAGCCCGCGACGAGAATCCCGGCGGGCAGCCCGGTCAGCGAGTCGAGCGCCTGGAGCGCCAGCGCCGCGACGAGCAGGCCGACGAACGCCAGGTGCGAGCCGCGCCGAGCCCGGGGGCCGACCAGCCCCGCGACGGCCTCGACCCCGAGCATCGCCGCCGGCGGCAGGGCGACGAGCCCGATCGCGAGCAGGATGATGTCGCCGCGCGGGTTACCGCGTGCGACGAAGAACTCCGGGCTGTCCCACAGGATCTCGAAGAGCGGCTGGCCAAATCCGAACGCCCACAGCACGGCGAGATGGGCGCCCCCCAGCCACAGCTCGCGCCGCCCGGAGCTCACCGCGCGACCCTATCAGCGGTCACAGCAGGGATTTTCGAGGCCAGTTGCGATAATGCCGCGCTTCATGCCCATCCCTCGCGACGTCAAGAAGGACCTCAAGTGGGTCACGGCCGACTGCTACGGCACCCTGATCGATTGGGAGAAGGCGATCGTCGATGCGTTCAACGAGGAGGCCGCGAAGGACGGCTTCACGATCGACGAGGCGAAGCTGCTCGAGCGCTTCTTCCCGATCCAGACCGAGATCATGGCCGGCTCCTACGAGCTGTATGCGGAGGTCCTGCGGCGCACGGCGGTCAACGTGGCCGAGGAGCTTGGGTGGCAGCTCGAGCCCGCGCGCGCGCAGTTTCTTCCCGACTCCGTGGCTCGCTGGCAGCCGTTCCGGGAGGCAAACGCGGCGATGGACCGCCTGTCCAAGAAGTTCGAAATCGGGATCATCTCCAACATCGACGACAAGCTGCTGGGCCTGTCCCGCCGCCACCTGCGCACCGACCTCGACATCGTCGTCACGGCCCAGCAGGTCCGCAGCTACAAGCCCGACCCCGCCCACTTCAAGGAAGCCGCCCGGCGAATGGGCGGCAAGAAGGGGTGGCTCCACATCGGGTCGAGCTACTACCACGACGTCGCGCCCGTGCTGAAGATGAACGTCCCCGTCGTCTGGGTAAACCGCCACGGCGAGGCCCTGGACGGGCGCAAGCCGCCGACCGCGCAGGTCAAGAACCTGCGCGAAGCGACGAAGCTGCTCGGCGCCGGCTCCTGACCGTCCCCGAACCGGCGCCGATCCGATCCGACCGCGCCGACGAGGCGATGGTCGCCCGCGCCCGCGAGCGCTTTAGCGGCGGCCGCGCCCGGTCCGGCCGGGCGGGCGGCGCACTGCCCAACGTCGTGCTGATCGGCGGGCTGAAGTGCGGGACCACGAGCCTTCACCATTACCTCAACCTGCATCCCGAGATCGGGATGTCGCGCCCCAAGGAGCTCAACTTCTTCGTCTCGGAGCTCAACTGGCCGCTCGGCCGCGACTGGTACGCGAGCCACTTCCGCCCCGCTGATCCGGTCCGCGGCGAGACCTCACCTCACTACACCAATCGGCCGCGCTTCGAGGGCGTCGCCGAGCGGTTGGCCGAGACGCTCCCCGACGCTCGGCTGATCTACATGGTCCGCGACCCGATCGACCGCATGCTCTCCCACTACCTGCACAACCTCGGCGGCGGCTACGACGACCGCCCGCTTGCCGAGGCGCTGTCCGATCCGCACACGGCCTACGTGGACCGGGGCCGCTATTTCTTCCAGCTCGAGCCCTACCTGGAGCACTTCGACACAGACCGGATCGAGCTCGTATCGCGCGAGGAGCTAAAGCGCGACCGCGCCTCGACGATGCGGCGCGTGTTCGGATTCCTCGGCGTGGACGAGGGCTTCAGCTCGCCGCAGTTCGAGCGCGAGTGGGAGACGGGGACCGCCAAGGGCAGCGGCCGGTTTCGGGTCATGGACCGCGCCGTCCGGCTCCCCGGTCTGCGCGCCCTCGATCGCAACTTCGATCGCCTGCCCGAGGGACTGCGCTGGGCGGTCGAGCGCCTCGTCCACGATCCCGACGCCGGCGCGGCGCCCAAGCCCGAGCTGCCACCCGATCTGCGGGCCCGGCTCGTCGATCTCTACCGCCCCGACGTCGAGCAGCTGGAGCGCTGGGCCGGGCGGGACTTCGGCTGGCTGGGCTGAGCGCGTCCGCTGGGCGATACTGCCGGCGTGTCGCGCGACAACGTCGAGCTGATGCGAGAAGGGCTGGAGGCGTTCGAGCGCGATGGAGTCGAGGCTTTGCTCGACTACATCCATCCGGAGTTCGAGGTAACGACACCGCCCTCCCTGTCGGTCGAGCCCGACACGTATCGCGGCCACGACGGCGTGCGGCGATACTTCGACTCCTTCTACGAGGTGATGGACGAGGTTCGCTTCGTCCCCGAGGAGTTCATCGAGGTGGGCGACCGGGTCGTGATCCCGCTGCAGGTCGTGGCGCGCGGCCGCGAGACGGGGATCGAGGCCACCCAGAGGGTCTTTCAGGTATGGAGCGCGCGCGACGGCAAGGCGATCCGAGTCGAGGTCTTCCCGACCCGGGAGGAGGCGATCGCGGCGGCGCAGCGCTCGGCCTGACCGCTCCGCGACGCTCCCTCCGCCCGATCGCCGCGCCTAATTAACCTTGGGAGCGATGCGGATCGCAGTCGCAGCCGACGAGCGCACGGGGATCGCCGAGGCGATCGTCGGGGAGCTTCGTCGCCGCGGGCACGAGCCGCTCACGCACGGCGCGCTGAGCGACGCCGACCGCGACGACTGGGCATGGGCGAGCGAAGCCGCGGCGCGCGACGTCGCCGAGGGCCGCGCCGAGCAGGCGGTCGTCTGCTGCTGGACGGGGACCGGCGCCTCGATCGCGGCCAACAAGGTCGGGGGCATCCGCGCCGCGCTGTGCGCCGACGGGCCGACCGCGGCCGGGGCGCGGCGCTGGAACGACGCCAACGTCCTGGCGCTCAGCCTGCGGGCGACCTCGGAGGCCGAGCTGGGCGAGATCCTCGACGCCTGGTTCGAGGGCCAGCCGAGCCCTGAAGCCGGGGATCGCGCCAACGTCGAGCACCTGGCCGAGATCGAGAGCCCCGAAGCGTAGGGCGAGCGTGCGGCGCCTGTTTCCCGATCCCGCGCCGACCACGCCCGCCGAGCAGTACACCCACCTGCGGCTGGGCGAACACGCGTATGACGACCGCCCCTACGTCGTCTCCAACTTCGCCGTGACCGTCGACGGCCGCGCCACGATCGAAGGGCGCGCCGGACCGATCGGCAGTCGCACCGACATGGAGGTCCTCCACCTGCTGCGCACCCAGGTCGACGCCGTGCTGATCGGCGCCGGGACGATGCGCGCCGAGTGCTACGGGCGCCTCGTCCCAGACCCCCGGCTTCGGGGCCACCGCGAGCGGGCGGAGAGCCTCGCCCACGACCCCCTCGCGGTGCTCGTCACCCGCAGCCTCGACCTGCCGTGGGAGTGCGGGCTGTTCACCGACGGAGGGCGCGTGCTGATCCACGCCGCCGGCGAGGACGAGATCCCCGACCTCCCGACCTCGACGCGCGTCGTCCGCCACGAGGGAAGCGTCGACCTCGCCGCCGCCTTGCGGATGCTGCGCCAGGAGCGCGGCGTGCGCGCCCTGCTGTGCGAGGGCGGGCCCCACACCCACGCCCAGCTAATCGAGCAGGACCTGATCGACGAGCTGTTCGTCACGATCGCCCCGAAGCTCGCAGGTGGCATCGGGCCCGGGCTGCTGGAGGGCGCGGCCGAGCAGCCGCGCGCACTCGAGCCCGCGTGGCTGCTCGAGGACGAGGGCGAGCTCTTCGCGCGCTACCGCCTTCGGCGCTGAGGCGATCGCCGGCCGCCGCTCGTCGCGGTCGCTACGGCGGCGGGATCAGGCCCTGCTGCTCGACGCGACGCTCGCCGCGGCGAAGCATGCGCAGCGCGAGGATCGTGCTCGCGAGGATCGCCGCGAGGCCGGAGCTGACCTGGATGCTGAGGATCCCCTCGGGCGTCCAGTAGACGTCGCGCAGGTCGAGCAGCAGCGCGGCCTCGTCGAAGGTGAGCCCCACCCCGGCGCCAAAGGGAACGGCGAGGGCCGTCTCGAGACGGTCGCTGTCGGTGACCAGCGCCGCCCCGCCGCAGCCGAAGGCGAGCAGGATTCCGGGCACGAAATGGTGGATGTGACGGCCGCCGAGGCTGACGCTCCCGAGTGGCCACCATCCGCCGCGCTGGCCGTGCGCCGAGAGGCGGACGAGCGCGAACGACAGCACGAAGCCCGACAGCAGGTTGAACAGGGCCGTCTCGCCGCGCGGCGCCGACTCATAGCCCTCGAGCGCCACGGTCACCGTGTCCGCGGTCGCGAGGCTCGCGGTCTCGATCGCATGCGCGGCGCTCTCGATCGTCCCCTCGGCCTCGGGGCGGTCACGGCGCCGGCGCCGCGCCATTCGCAGCCCCTCGCCGGCGATCACGCTGCCGGCGGTCGCGACCGCGAGAGCCGCGAGACTCGCCGTGACGCGCTCGGCCCGCCCCCAGCCCCGGCGACGAAACAGGGTCCTCAAAGCCGGACCAGGTTCTCCGCCCTGATCCCGCGGGTGACTCCCCGGAAGTCCAGCACGAGGGGCGAATCGGCGACCACGCGCTCGTAGTCGACCTCGGAGTGGGCCGTGACCACGCAGACGATGTCCGCGCGCGGCAGCTCCTCCTCGAGGTCGGTGGAGCGCAGGTCCAGCTCGGCGAGCTCGGGCACGTGGGGATCGTGGTAGGCGAGCTCGGCGCCGAGCCCGCGCAGCAGGCGCACGATCTTGAGCGCCGGCGACTCGCGCAGGTCGCCGACCCCGGCCTTGTAGGCGACGCCGAGCAGCAGGATGCGCGATCCGTTGACCGGCTTGCCGGCGTCGTTGAGCGCCCGCTCGATCCTTTGCACGCAGAAGTGCGGCTGGGTCTGGTTGATCTTCCCCGCGAGCTCGACGAACTCGGTGTAGAAGTCGTGCTCGCGAGCGGCGAACGCGAGATAGAACGGGTCGACGGGCAGGCAATGGCCGCCCATTCCCGGCCCCGGCTCGAAGCGCATGAAGCCGAACGGCTTCGTTGCGGCCGCGTCGACGACCTCCCAGATGTCGATCTCCATGCGCTCGCAGAGCCTCGCGAGCTCGTTGACGAGCGCGATGTTGACCGACCGGAAGATGTTCTCGAGCAGCTTGCTGAGCTCCGCGGCCTCGGGACCCGAGACGGCGACTACGTCGTCGCAGATCAGGCCGTAGAGCTCCACCGCGCGGTCGCGGCATGTCTCGGTCAACCCGCCGACGATCTTCGGCGTGGTGCGAATCGTGTAGTCGGTCCGGCCGGGATCGATCCGCTCGGGCGAGTACGCGAGGTGGAAGTCCCGGCCGGCGGCGAGCCCCGACTCCTCGAGGATCGGCTTCAAGCGGTCCCGGGTGGTCCCGGGATAGGTGGTGGATTCGAGCACCACCAGCTGGCCCTCGCGCAGCACAGGGGACAGCGAGGTCGCCGCGTCGACGAGGTAGGTGAGGTCGGGCTCGCGATGATTGGCGAGCGGCGTGGGGACGCAGATCAGCACCGCGTCGCACCCAGCGAGGTCACCGTGGTCCGCTGTCGCGGCGAGTCGCTCGCTCGCCGCGGCAAGCTGGGTGGCGGGCACGTCCTCGACGTCGCTCTCGCCACGGCGCAGCCGTTCGAGCTTGCGCGCATCCGCGTCGAGGCCGACGACGTCGTGCCCGGCCTCGGCGAATGCGATCGCGAGCGGCAGGCCCACGTATCCGAGGCCGATGATTCCGACCTTCATGCGGGGGAAGTGTAGGTAGGTAGCCAGGCGCGGATCGCATCAGCCGCCGGCCCTGGATCGACCTGTACATCCCCCACGGCGCTGGCCCTGTCACCGAGCCCCTCGCGCGCGAGGTTGGCGACGGCCGCCTCGTCAACGCACAGCAGCAGGTCGCAGAGACGGTCGGGGATCGCGCGCTCGACCTCGGTCGGGTCGCGGCGTCCGCCGCCGCGCACCCCCGCGTCGAGGCGTGCCTGGGGCAGGCCGAGCTTGATGCCGACCAGGGCCGCCGCCGCGACCTCGGGGCCGTCTCCGCACAGCAGCACGGCGGGGGGGCGGGCGTCCACGAGGCGCGTCTCGACGGCGAGCATCGCCGCCGCGATTCGTCCCGCCCCGCTGCCCTCGGTCGCCTCCAGCTCGGCTGCGTCGTGGGCCGGAAGCCGGGGGGCCAGGGCGGTCGTCTGGGCCGTGGCGCCGGGGGCGCAGAGGACCAGCAACGGGCGGCGAACGAGATTCATGCGCAAATAGCGTGACTAACCGCTCGGTCGAAGGGGTATAAGCGGCTCAACTCGTCTTGTGCTCCGGGTAGGGTTTCCGATCGAGATGAAGAGGCTTCTGGCTCCGGCCACACTCGGGCTCAACGCCGCCAGGCACCTCGCCTGGTACGTGACCTATCACGTCTCCGGCGAGCCCCGCCTTAGGCACTAGCACCCTTCCCTACGATCCCGGGCCGTCCCCGCCCGAGCGGTGCGCGCCGCCGGCACGCGCCCACCCCCGGGACACGGGTTGTGAACTCCGTGTGACCGGATGCAGAAAATCCGCCCGCCGCGTCTGATTGCCTGCTATACGTCCCGTTTGACAACCGGGTCGAGCGGGCACAACCCACACCCGGCAAGGAGATGGCTGGAGCCCAGCGCAGCCGAGCGCCCAGGGGGCGCGCCGCCGAGACCCGGAGGGAGGGGGCCTCGGATTTCGCGATCGCCGAACGTGAGGACAGCCTGGTGTGGATCCTCGGCTCCTCGCGCAGCGGCAGCACCTGGATGCTGCGCATGCTCGCCGACCTGCCGCGCGTCGTGCCGCTCGACGACCCGCACCTCGGACACCATCTCGGGGTATGGCGGCCGATCGCGCTGGCGTGGTCGCACCGCGATCGCGTCCCCGACCTCAACATCCTGCCTGAGGTCAAGCGCGACAAGCCCGATTACTTCTTCTCCGACGAGTACAGGCACGTGTGGCTCCCCGCGCTGCGCCGCATGGTCGCCGAGCGCTTCGACGTTCAGGCGCGCGATCGGGCGCGGGAGCGCGGCATCGACGATCCCCTGGTGATCGTCAAGGAGCCCGGCTCGCACGCCGCGGACCTCATCATGTCGATGTTCCCCGGCGCCGGCCTGATCTTCCTGCTGCGCGACGGCCGCGACGTCGTCGACTCGTGGCTCGACGCCTACAAGGCGGGATCATGGGCCCTCGAGGAAGGCGCCTACTCGGTCGGTGCCCAGGATCGGATGGCGTTCATCCGCTGGCAGTCGAGCGTGTGGCTGTACCGCACCGAGGTGGTGCAGCGGGCCTTCGAGGCCCATCCCGAGGACCGCAAGCTGCTCGTCCGCTACGAGGAGGTGCGCCAGGATCCCGCCGCGGCGCTTCAGCGGATCTGCGACCGCTTCGGCATCAGGTCGAGCGCCGACCACGTCGCCGAGGTGGCCGATCGTCACGGCTTCGTCCGGGCCCCAGGGGATCAGACCGGCCCGGGCAAGGCGATGCGCTTCGCAGAGCCAGGGCGCTGGCGACTCAACATGACTCCGGACGAGATCGAGGCGATGCTCGAGATCATGGGCCCGAAGCTCGAGGAGCTGGGCTACGTGCCTCGCCAGCCGGCGATTCTCGCAGGGCCCGCATCTCGCTGAACACGGCCGTCGGCTGCTCGGCCTCCCGCTCCACGAGCTGGTCGACTATCACGTGCGAGACGGCGTTGACCAACGCCAGGTGGGTGAAGGCCTGGGGGAAGTTGCCGAGCTGGGCACCGCTCCGCGGCTCGAGCTCCTCCGCATAGAGGCCGAGCGGGCCCGCGAAGCCGAGCAGGCGCTCGCAGAGGTCGCGGGCGCGGCCCGGCTCGCCGATCTCCGAAAACGCCGAGACGAGCCAGAACGAGCAGATCGTGAACGTGCCCTCCTCCCCCCGCAGCCCGTCGTCGGTCTCCTCCGGGCGGTAGCGCAGCACGAGGCCGTTCTCGCTCAGCTCATCGGCGATCGCGAGCACCGTGCGTCGGATCCGCTCGTCGCCGGGGGGCAGGAAGCGGACCAGGGGCGCCAGCAGGGTCGAGGCGTCGAGAGCGTCGGTGTCGTAGTGCTGGCGCAGCACGCCGCGCTCGCTGACGCCGCGCTCGAGGATCTCGGCCTTGATCTCGTCCGCGATCGCGGCCCATCGCCGCTCCAGCCCGGCCTCCTCCGGCCGCCGTTTCGCGAGCCGGGCGCCGCGGTCCAGCGCCACCCAGCACATGATCTTCGAGGACACGTAGTGCTTCGGCTCACCGCGCGCCTCCCAGATCCCCTGATCGGGCTCGCGCCACATCCGCGCCGCGTCCTCGACCTGGTCCTTGGCGATCTCCCAGCCGCGGTCGGGGAGGCGATCCTGGCTCTTGGTGTGGATGTAGATCGAATCGAGCAGGGCTCCGTAAACGTCGTTCTGGCGCTGCCGGTGGGCGGCGTTGCCGATCCGCACGGGGCGCGAGCCCGCGTAGCCGCTCAGGTGGTCGAGCGTGCTCTCCGCGAGGTCGCGCTCGCCGTCGATGCCATACATGATCTGAATCGGCTCCTCCCCGGCGTGACAGACGTCGCGCACGAAGTCGGCGAAGTCGCGCGCCTCGAGATCGAACCCGAGCGTGTGCATGGCCCAGAGCGTGAAGGTGGCGTCGCGTATCCACGTGTAGCGGTAGTCCCAGTTGCGCTCCCCGCCCGGCGTCTCGGGCAACGACGTGGTCAGCGCCGCGACGAGCGCCCCGGTCGGCGCGTAGGTGAGGCCCTTGAGGGTCAGGGCGGCGCGCTGGAGATGGCTGCGCCACGGGTGGTCGGGAAAGTGTCCGTCGGCGAGCCACGCGCGCCAGAACTCCGTGGTCACCCGTAACCGGTACGCGGCGTCCTCGAAGGTCCGCGGGTCGGCGTCCGGCGACCCCCAGGCCAGGGTGCAGAAGCATCCCTCCCCCTCCTCGAGCGCTCGCGTGGCGACGATGTCGTCGCCGTCGACCCGCAACCCGGTGTCGGAGACGAGCCGCACCTCGGGATCCCCGCCCGACGTCGTCGCCGTCTTGCCGCCCCCTTCCCCGACAGCCCATCGGGGACGCGTCGCGCCGTAGCCATAGGCGAGATCGCAGTGCAGCTCGAGCTCGACCCTGCCCTGGACGCACCTCGCGGTGCGCACCAGCCCCGCGTCCGCATCGTGGCCGGTCGGGGGGCGAGTGTGCTCGTGATCGGTCTGCTCGCGCCACTCGGAGACGGTCAGCGCGTCCCGGACCACGACCCAGCCTTCCTCGCACATCCACGTCGTCTCGAGGACGTTCGTGCCCGGCACGTAGCGGCGCGCAAGTGGGACGACCACGTCGGTCGGGCCGAACCGGAACGAACCCGCGCCGCGGTCGAGGATCGCGGTGAACACGCTCGGCGAGTCGAAGCGTGGCAGGCACAGCCACTCGACCGAGCCATCCGGCGCGATCAGCGCGCCGGTATGGCAATCGGATAGGAACCCGTACTCGCCGATCCGCGGAAACGGGGTCTCACCGAGGTCGCCGTCAACCACCTGGCGGGTGACTGTACAGCCGCCCAGCGGATGGTCGTGCGCTACCTAACTGGCGAGACGCTCGCAGAGCAGGGTCATCGGCGTCCCGATCTTCCATAGCCACGAGCCGGCCGGCAAAAGCTCCTGGGCGCGATCGTCGATCGCCCGCACGTCGAAGCCGAGATGGGTCAGCTCCTCGAGCAGCATCGGGGTGCTCGTGCCGGCCTGCCATAGCGCCTCGGGATCGCAGTTGACGAAGAGGCGAAGCTCGGGACACAGCTCGACGGTCAGCTTCATGCCGCGAAGCGCCTCGAGCTCGGCGCCGCCGACGTCGAGCCTGACAACGTCGATGCCGCATCCGCCGATCTGGGCGTCGAGGCTGGTCGATTGCGTGTCAGGGGCCTCCCACCAGCGATTTTGGTGCGTGCTCCGGTTGCCGTCGCTGGGCGCGCGGTAGAAGGGGCGGCGGTCCGCCCATTCCCCGAGCCCGAGCGGCAGGGTGAGGACGCGCTGCTCGACGCCGTTGCGGCGCACGTTGCGACGCAGGGCCCGATAGTCCTCGGGGTCGGGCTCGAACGCCAGGACCCGGCCTCGTGGGCCGACCCGGCGCGCGGCGAGCAGCGTGTGGTAGCCGCCGCCCGCTCCCGCGTCGACGACGGTGGCGCCGCGACGGATCGCCCGCTCGAAGAGTCGGTCCTCGAAGGCCAGCTCACCGACGCCCCATGTAGCTACGTCCGAGCCGGCCACTCGCACTCGCCCCGCACCGATCATGACCTGGCGGTTTACCCGCTGGCGGGGGTCGCCAAACGTCGCGGGTCTAGGCGGAGATCCGCGCCCGCGAGGAGCGGCCGCCCGGACGCACCCGACGCGCCAAGCGGTAGCGCACGCTTACGGGCTCGCACAGCAGCTGGACATGGCCCGAGACCTCGTCGAGCCACGCGCCGGCGGGGACGAGCTCCTCGTGGACCTCCTCGATTACCCGCGCCATGAAGCCGTAGCCGCGCAGCTCCTCGAGCAGCATCTCGGCGCTCGTGCCGGCGTCGACCAGGGCCGCCGGGTTGCACTCGACGAACAGGCGCGCGTCGGGGCTCAGCTCGCGGGCCCGGCGCATGCCCCGCAGCGCACCGACGCCGTCGCGGTCGATCGCGAGCTTGATGACGTCTATCGATCGGCCCGCGACCGTGTTGTCGAGTCCCAGGATGCCGGACCAGGCCGCGATCCCGAGCGGCAGCGCGACGACACGGTTCTCGAAGCCGTTGCGGCGCACGTTCGCGCGCAGCGCACGGTAGCTCTCGGGATTGGGCTCCAGGGCCATCACCCGACCGTGCTCGCCGACCTGGCGCGCCGCGAGCAGTGCGTGGTACCCGACGTATGCGCTGCCGTCGAGGACCGCGCCGCCGCGGGGGATCGACTCCGCAAAGAGGCGCGCCATGAACGGATCGACGCGATCCGCGGCGAGCGCGTCGAGGTAATCCCCGTGGATTCTGGGGTTTCCGCCGATCTCCAGCCCGGCGACGGCGACCCTTTCCCTGTCGCCGACTGCCTGAAGCACACCCCGCCCCTACCCGAAATTGCGCCTTCTGACACCTCGCGCCGGTCGCGGGGATCAGGCGCCCAGCCAGGCGCCGATCCGGTTTCCGATCTCCTCGCCGCGATCCTCCTGGAGGAAGTGCGATGCGCCCTCGACGATCTGGGGCTCAGGCGCCCCGATCGCCTCGGCGAAGCGCCGCCCGGTCCCGGGCGGCAGGATCGGGTCCGAGTCCGCCCACAGGAAGAGCGTCGGACGCGCGTCGCCGCGCAGTGCCTCGACGACGCGCCGGCCGGCCTCGGCGCCCGGCATCTCCGGGGAGATCGGCAGCATGAGCGGGAACGCCCGCGCGCCGGCCTTCGACTCCGGGGTGGGAAAGGGGGCCTCGTAGGCCGCCGCAACCTCGTCGCCGGGGTCTATGAGGCAGGCGCGTCGCACCAGCATCGAGACCGGAAGGTCATCTGTGCGCTCGACGAAGTCGCGGAACGCGTTCCAGGCGTCGGTCATCCGCTGGCGTCCGGTGAACAGGTCGCTGTCCATGATCACGAGGCGCTCGAAGCGCTGCGGGTGCTCGACCGCGAGCCGCAGCCCGATCGGCCCGCCCCAATCGTGCATCACGGCGGTCGCGCCGGCGATGTCGAGCTCGTCGAGAAGCGCGGCCATCAGCTCCGTGTGGCGATCGTACGAGTACCAGCCGAGCTCGAGCGGCTTGTCGGAGCGGCCGAATCCCGCAAGGTCGGGCGCGATGCAGCGGAAGCCGGCCTCGCGGACCGGACCGATCACCTTGCGCCACAGAAACGACCACGTCGGCTCGCCGTGAAAGAAGACGACCGGCGGGCCATCGCCTTCGTCGACCCGTGCGATCCGCAGCCCGTCGAGCTCGGCGTAGCGCGGCTCGAAGGGGAAGTCCGGCAGGCCTTCGAAGCGCTCGTCGGGGGTGCGGACCAGATCGGTCACGTCGCTGGTCAGCCGATCGAGGAGCCGCCGCGGATCTCTGCCACGAAGGCTCGCACCACTTCGGGATCGAACTGGGTGCCGCCGCAGCGCTCGAGCTCCCTGCAGGCATCCTCCTCGGACATCGGCGGGCTGTAGGGGCGATCCTCGATCATCGCCGTGAACGAGTCGGCGACCGCGAGGATCCGCGCCTCGAGCGGGATATTCGTTCCCTTGAGCTCGCCCGGATAGCCCTCGCCGTCGAAGCGCTCGTGGTGGTGGCGGATCGCCGGGGCGATCGGCTGCAGCGCGGGAACCTGCTCGACGAGCTGAGCGCCGAGCTGGGGGTGACGCTTGACCTCTCCGTACTCCTCCTGGGTCAGGCCGCTCGGCTTGAGCAGGATGGCTTCGCTGACGCCGATCTTGCCCACGTCGTGAAGCAGCGACGCGAACACGAGCTCCTCGCGGCGCTGCGGCTCGAGGTTGAGCCGGTCGGCGACCGCGGCGACGGCGTCGGCGACCTCGGTGGAGTGCCGCCGCAGGCCCGGGTCGCGCACCTCGATCATCTCCGCGAGGACCCTGACCGTCGCCATGTAGGCCTCGCGCAGCTCGTGGTGAAGCCGCGCGGCCTCGAGCGCCGCGCCCGCGTGGTCGCCAAGCGCCAGCAGGACCTCCTCGTCGTGCTCGTGAAATCCGCCGGGGAGGTTGGCGCACACCACCACACCGTCGAACTCGTCGCGGACGTAGACCGGGATCGCGATCAGGTTTTCGATCTCGCGATCGGCGGCCGTCGCGGGCTCGATCACCTTCGACCAGCCCTCCTCGCGCACGATGGTGTCGCGGCCGAGGGTCTCGCGTGAAAAGTGGCGAACCGTCGCGCTGCCTCGCGGATCGGCGACGAAGCCCTCCACCGCCGTGACCTCGGGCTCCGGAGGCTCGCCGTCGCGTGACGTGATCAGGAGCCCCTTCTCGGCCTCGAGCAGCCTCACCGCGAGGGCGAGCACCAGGGTCGGCACGTCGTCGAGGTTGCCGAGTATTCCCCGCTGGCCGTGCAGCCCGAGGATGTGGCGGCGGAACTCACGGCTCCACTCGCGCTCCACCCTTCGCCACTTGTCCTCCCCCATGCCGTGGACCCTAAGACCGAGCCTCGACGAGGCCCAGCTTGCGCCCCACCTCCTCGGCGAGCGCAGTCGCGCCGGTCAGCGGCCGGACCATGACTGTGAAGTCGGCGATCAGCCCCTCGTCGTCGAAGCGCAGGATGTCGATCCCCTCGATGTCGCGATCGCCGACCCTGGCGCGGAAGACGAGCGCCTTGGCGCCGTCGGAGGCGTCGAACTCGTCCGTGTAGCGGAAGTCCTCGAAGGTCTCAACCAGGGCCCCGAACAGGACCGCCACCGCCTCGCGGCCCTCGAACGGGCGGTGCTTGATGGGGCTGTTGAAGACGACGTCGGGAGCCAGCGCCGCGACCATCCCGGCCGAGTCGCCGTTTTCGACCGCGGATCTGAAGGCTGCGTGAGTCATCGGTCCGTTAGAACCTATCGGCCGGGATCGGCGCATGGGTGAGTGGGCCGTGAAGGACTCGAACCTTCAACCTTGGGCTTAAGAGGCCCCTGCTCTACCAATTGAGCTAACGGCCCGGGGCCGACGATGGTAGCGGCGCTATGCGCTACGGCGCCGGGGGCGCGGTCCCGGGCGGCGTGCCGACCCCACCCGTGCCGCCGAGGTTTCCGAAGGGGTCCTCGATCGGCGCCGCGCCGGGGGGCTGGCCGCCCTGCTTCTCGGCCTGCTTTGCCTGCTCTTCGGCTTGCTCCTGGAGCTTCTGCGCCTGCTCGGCGAGCTGGTCGAGCTGCTTGCGGATCTGCGCCTTCTGGGAGGTGTCGGCCGCGGCGACGGCCTTGTCCGCCGCGGCGTTGCCCTCGTCGATCTTGCCCCCCGCGTAGAGGTAGAAAGCTAGGTTGCCGTACGTCCCGGCGCTGGGGTTGTCCTCGGCGACGATCCGCTGGGCCTCGGCAGCGCCGTCCGCATCGGCGACCTGAACGTAGGCCTGGGCCGCGAACGCCGCGACGCCGGGGTCGGGCTTCTTGGGATCGAGCTTGAGGTAGCGCTCCCACGCGTCGAGCGAGCTCTCGAACTCGGCCTGGGCATCGTCGCTCTCGGGGTCCTGCTGGAGCTGGTACTGCGCCGCCTGATAGTGGACCTCGGCGAGGTCGAGCAGCGCCTTCTCGTCCTTGGGGTTCTCGGCGAGCTTCGCCTCGGCGTCGTCGATCTCCTCGTCGAACTGCGGACTGCCCGTGCTGCCGCTGTTGCCGCCCAGGCCGATCGCGTCGAAGATCCCGCCCGTCCCGGGGCTGCCGATCCCGAAGCCCACGAAGCTGATCAGGAAGATCACCGCGAGGCCGCCGAACAGGACCTGGACGACGCGCCGGCGCTTGCCGCTTTGAAGATCGAAGAGCATCGCGATCAGCCTAGCTGGCGGGCGGCCTCACCCTCGGGCTCGGGTGGTCGCCCGAAGGCGCGCGCGAGCACCAGGCTGAGCTCGAACAGGAGCAGCAGCGGGGCCATGCTGATCAGCATCGTCACGGGATCGGTGCCCGGCAGCAGCATCGCGATCACGGCGATTGCGAGCACGGCGTAGCGGCGATTTCGCGACAGCGCCTCCGGCGTGATGATCCCGAGCCGCGTCACCGCGAGGACCCCGACCGGGATCTGGAACAGGATGCCGACGGCGACGAGGGTGAGCGAGAAGAAGCTGTAGTACTCGCGCGCCCTGACCTGGATGTTGAACTCGTCCTGGTTGAAGTTGAGCAGGAAGCTCGTGGCCGCCGGGACGACGACGAAGTAGGCGAACAGCACGCCGCCGATGAAGAGCAGCGGGACCATGAGCAGGAAGGGGAGGACGACCCGCCGCTCGCCGGGGCTGAACGCCGGCAGGACGTATGCGTAGAGCTGGTAGAGGATGACCGGCATCGCCAGCAGCAGGCCGCCGTACAGGGACAGCGTCACGGTGGTCATGAAGGGCTCGGTGACGCCGAAGGTGATGGGAACGCGATCGCCTGGCAGCGGGGCGTTGGCGATATCGAGCAGCAGCGAGTTCTGCCAGAAGCACAGCCCCGCGGCGAGCGCCAGCACCGCCACGGAGACGATGATCCGCGTGCGAAGCTCGTCGAGATGCTCGACGAGCGTCAGGTGCTCGTCGAATCGGGCCGGCCTCAGGCGGGCCATGGCCGCCTACCCGCCTACCCGCCTACGTTCGGCGCTCGGCTACGACCTCGCCCTCGACGGGCTCTTCGGCCTTGGGCTCGGGGGATTCCTCGAGCTCCGCCGGCTTCGCCGCGACGTCGTCTTCGTCCTGCTCGCCGCTCACCGACGACTTGAACTCGCGGATGCCCCGGCCCATGGAGCGCCCCAGCTCCGGCAGCCGCTTTGGCCCGAAGATCACGAGGGCGATGATGAGGACGATCGCCAGTTCCAATGGTCCGATGTTCGGCATCGCGCCAATGGTACTCGCGT
>DASPWW010000134.1:0-2278 GCA_035637595.1 Solirubrobacterales bacterium
GCGGGCCTGCTCCGGGTCGAGCGCGGGCGGCTCGGCGATCTCGCCGAGGCGCTCGCGCAGCTCCGGGACAAGCTGGGCGACCTCGGGCGCCGCGGGTCCCAGCTCCCAGGCGAGGCCGACCGGGTCGGCCTCGCGCACAAACGAGCGCAGCGCCTGCGCCCAGGGCCAGTACGCGGGCGCGCCCTCGCCCTCGTGGCAGCGCCCCCAGTGGACCTTGGCGCCGCGCACCTGCGCGTAGGTCGCGAGCTCCTCGGCGGTGCGGGTCTTGCCGATCCCCGGCTCGCCGACGAGCAGCAGCAAGCGCCCCCGGCCGGCGAGCGCGTCCTCCAGGGCGCCCTTCATCTCGTCGAGCTCGCTCTCGCGCCCCACGAAGACGCCGCCCGCGAGACGGTCGAGCGGGTTCTCGTCCTCGGCCTCGGCGGCTTCCTCTGGCTCGTCGCGAGCGCCGGCGGCCGCCTCCAGCTCGGCCCGCGCCAGGGCGGCGCTCTCGGGGCGGTCGGAGGGCGACTTGGCGAGCAACCGCTTGACGAGCGCGTCGATCGACCGCGTCAGCTCCGGGCGCTGGCGCGACGGTGCCACGGGCTCGGCGTTGAGGTGCTGGCTGATGATCGCGACGGCGTCGTCGCCGGCAAACGGCGGCTGGCCGGTGAGCATCTCGTAGAGCAACGCGCCCAGCGAGTAGAGGTCGGAGCGCGCGTCCGAGACGCGGCCCAGGGCCTGCTCGGGCGGCAGGTAGGCGACCGTGCCGACGACCATCCCCTCGACCGCCTCCCGCGACCGTCGGTCCGTCGCCGCGAGCCCGAAATCTCCCAGCCGCGCCGACCCGTCCTCGTCGAGCCACACGTTCGCGGGCTTGATGTCGCGATGCACGATCCCGCAGCCGTGGGCGTGCTCGAGGGCGCGGCAGACGTCGATCGCGATCGCCACCGCCCGATCGACCTCGAGGCGGCGATCGGGGGCCGCCTCGAGCAGGCCCTCGACGTCGCCGCCGGGCAGGTAGCGGCTGACGATGTAGGGGTGGCCGTCCTCCTCGCCGGTGTCATAGACGCTGACGATGTGGGGGTGGTCGCCGAGCTTGCCCATCGCCTGGGCCTCGCGCCGCGCCCGCGCCAGCACGGTCGCCTCGACGCCCTCGGTATCGAATACGGCCACGGCGACGTCGCGGTCCTCGGAGGTGTCGCGCGCGAGATAGACCCGCTTGCGCCCGCCGCGCCCGAGGAAGCTCTCGACCCGGTAACGCCCCGAGCCCAGCGCGTCGGGGAGGTCGCCGTCGTGTTCGGGCGGCGCGAGCCCCTCGGGACCAGCGCGGACGCCGGGCTCATCTGGGCTGGGTGGGGAGGCCTGTGCCTCGTCGTGCGCCGGCGTCTCGAGCGCCGTACCGCAGCTGTCGCAGAACTTCGCGCCTTCGCGGTTCTCGTTGCCACACGACGGGCACCTCATGGCCTACCTAATTAGATCAAGGGCGGCCCGCCGGCCTCGTGGCATGGGTCACACCGCAAGCGTCCTGCATAGGCACCGCATAGCGACGTCGAAGCAGGATGCTTACTCGCAGAAGTGGCCGCTGGGCGGCGCGGGGTCGCGGCCCTCGATTCCGGCGCAGTCGCGGAGTATGGCGAGCCGCGCCGCCAGTGCGGCCTCTATCTGCGCGGTCGGGCTGTTGCCCGGCGCCGGGTAGAGGTTCTCGAGCTCGTAGGGGTCGTTCAGGAGGTTGTAGTGCTCGACCTCGAACGCGGGCTGGCACTGGCCGGCGGGGTCCGGGACGCTCGAGTGCTCGATGTAGACCTGGCCGTCGACGCGGAGGCCCTGGTAGGTGCACGGCAGCGCTGCGTTCGCCGTCCCGGCCTTGCGCGTCAGCTCGAGCGCCAGGGCTCGGTCCTGCGGCCATGCTCCGCCCTGGGCGAGCGGCACCAGCGAGCGTCCGTCCATGACGCGGCAGATGCTCGCCTTCTTGCCGATGCACGGCGGCGCGCCGGCGAACTCGAGGATCGTCGGCGCGAGATCGATGTTGGCGACCGGCGCGTCGACGACCGCGCCGGCGCCCGCGCCACCCGGAAAGCGGATCAGCAGCGGCAGGCGGATCGCCTCCTCGTAGGCGAGGTACTTCTCGGTTCGCACCCGGTGCTCGCCGAAGAAGTAGCCGTTGTCGCTGACGAACAGGATCGCCGTGTTGTCGAGCTCGCCGGCGTGATCCAGCGCGTCTGCGATCCGCCGCACGCCCTCGTCTACGGCGGGAAGCGACGCCAGCCGGCAGCGCCATTGCCGCACGAGCTCGGCGACC
>DASPWW010000135.1:0-14565 GCA_035637595.1 Solirubrobacterales bacterium
TCGGTCCCTATCTGCTGTGGGCGTTGGAGAGTTGAGAGGAGTCATCCTCAGTACGAGAGGACCGGGATGAACGTACCGCTGGTGTATCTGTTGTCCTGCCAAGGGCACTGCAGATTAGCTACGTACGGATCGAATAACCGCTGAAAGCATCTAAGCGGGAAGTCGACCTCAAGATGAGCTCTCCCATCCCCTTGAGGGAGTAAGACCCCTGGTAGAACACCAGGTTGATAGGCCGGCTGTGAAAGCGCAGCAATGCGTTCAGCAGACCGGTACTAATGGGTCGAGGGCTTGACGGATTATTTGCTTATCACCTTTTGGCCTGCGTGCAGTTTTCAAGCCCGCCGGGGCTCCGGTCCCGTCCGTTTTCGGTGGCGATAGCGGGGGGGAAACACCTCTTCCCATTCCGAACAGAGCCGTTAAGCCCCCCAGCGCCGATGGTACTTGGCGCGAAAGCGCCCGGGAGAGTAGGTCGCCGCCGGCTCTTCATCCAGGCCGCCCTCCGGGGCGGCCTTTTTTCGTGGTTGGTCGAGTCCTCGCGGACGCCTGGCTGGGTATAGGATCCGCGCATGATCGGGGCAGCGATCCTCGGAATCGTCGCCGGCTTCCTGGCGCGACTTCTCGTTCCGGGCAAGCAGGACATTGGCTTCCTGATGACCGTCGTGCTCGGACTGGCCGGCGCCGCGGTCGGCTACGCGTTCTTCACGCTCTTGCTGGGAATCGGCGATACCGACGTCTTCGACCTCGGCAGCCTGCCCGGCGCCGTGATCGGCTCGGTCATCCTGCTCGTCATCTACGTCAAGTTCATCGAGCCGGGTACCGCCGGCGCCCCGGCGCCCGCCACAGCGGCGGGCCGCGAGGATCGCCGGCGGGAACGCGATCGGCAGCGCGAACAGGGCCGTGGCGGAGGTGGCCGCGACCGTGGCGGTGGCGAGGGCGGCGGTCGCGAGGGCGGAGGGCACGGCCGCGGCGGCCGGGACCGCTAGCGACTCTCTCGTGACGGCACAACCCGGCGCGACTAAGGCCGAGACCAACGGCCAGGGCGCCGCGAGCGACCCCCGTACCGCCCAGGCCCTCGCCTGGATCCACCTGCTCGCATCCGAGATCGGCCCGCGCCGCCCGACCAGCGAGGCGGAGCGCCGTGCCGCCGAGCGGATGCGCGACGAGCTGCGCGCGGCCGGAGTCGCGGCCGAGCTCGAGCCCTTCCGCGGCTACTCCAGCTTCGGCCTCCCGTACGGCCTGATCCTGGCGACCGCGACGCTCGCGGGCGCACTGCGCCGCCGCCCCGCCTTGAGCGCGGCCCTCGGCGCCGCCGCCACCGGCGCCCTCGCCACCGAGGGCGAGCTTGTCAAGACGCCGCTCTCCGACCTGCTCGCCCGGCGCGACAGCCAGAACGTGATCGCAACCATCGACCCAAGCGGGGCGGCCGCCCGCACGCTCTGCATCGTCTGCCATCTCGACAGCTCGCGCTCCGGCCTGATGTTCGATCCTCGCCTCGGTCGCTTGCCTGACCTCCTGCGGCCGCTCCTCGGCGTAACGGTGCCGCTCCAGGCCATTACCCCGGTATTGGCCCGCTCGCGACTCGGCCGAGCCATCCGGGCCGCCGGCACGGCTACGGTCGCCGCCGCCCTCATGCTGCTGCTCGAGCGCGAGCTGCGGGGCGAGGACGTTCCGGGCGCGAACGACAACGCCTCGGGCGCCGCGATCGCGGCCGTGCTGGCGACGGAGTGCGCCGTCCGCCCGCTCGAGACGACGCGGGTGGTCCTGCTGATGACGGGATGCGAGGAGTCCGGCCTGCTCGGCGCACAGGCCTTTCTGCGCTCGCGCGACACCACGGGGTGGCTTTTCCTCAACTTCGACAGCGTCGGCGGGCCCGCGACCCTGCGCTATCTGCGCAGCGAGGGAGTGCTGCGCCGCTGGCCGGCCGACCGCTCGCTCGTCGAGCTCGCCGAAGCGACGAGTCGCAGGCGCCCCGAGCTGGGTCTCGAGGCGACCGATCACCCGGCGGGTCTCACATACGACGTCACGGCCGTCCTCGCGCGCGGCGGCCGCGGACTCTCGCTCAGCGCCCAGGACGCCACGATCCCCAACTACCACACGCCGAGCGACACTCCGGAGAACATCGATCCCGACGTCGTCGCCCGCACGCTCGAGACGGGCCGCGAGATGATCGCCGCGATCGATCGCGGCGAGGCCGACTGAAGCCGGCCCGACCGGGCTAGCTTCGGGCCAGGACCGCCCCGGCGGGCTCAGCCCCGCCGGCGACGGAGACGCAGCCGCCCCGACGGGCGGGTGCGAGAGCCTCCCAACCGTGACCGGTCAGCTCGCACTCCGCCGCGTCAGGCAGCGTTTCCAGGCCGTACTCACCGAGCGTTGCTCCGTCGATCGCGAGATCGACGGCGCTCAGCAGTCTGTTGGCTAGACCTCTTCCGGCCATGGTCGCGACGGTAGGAGGGCTCCCGGACGGAAGCCCTGGGCTGCAAGGAATCTTGCGCTCCAGGCACGGGAACGGCGCTCTTTGCGCGCACGGACCGCCGCTCACCGGCCCCGCCTCCCGAAGCTGTGTGCCGCGGGGAGCACGGCGCCCACGTCGGCGAGGGTCGCCTCGGCGTCGCGACCGGTCTCGCGCCCGTGCGGCGGCTCGATGTGCCGCACCGGGGCGGCGGGCATGTCCGGCCGCTCCAGCGGCTCGAGCCGTCCCGCGACCACGTTCTGGACCCCCTCGCGGCGCTCCAGGCGCCCGATCACGCGCACGAACGCCGCGGTCCGCACCTCTAGCCGGTGGCGCTCGTAGACCGGGGGCGGGACGATCACGTTGACGCACCCCTGCTCGTCCTCGAGCAGCATGAAGGTCACCCCGCGGGCTGTCGCAGGCCGCTGGCGCGCGATCACCATCCCGGCGACCTCGACCCCCGACCCGTCATCCAACCGCCAAAGCCCCTTGCTCGCCACCACCCGCTCGCCCAGCTCCTCGCGCAGCAGCGCCATCGGGTGCTCGCCGAGCGTCATCCCGATCGACGAGTAGTCCGCGACCAGCCGCTCCCAGGGCGTCTGCTCGCGTAGCGCCGGCGCCGTCGGCGCCTCGAGCGGCAGCGCGAGCTGCGTCGCCTCGCCGATCCGGCGCCCCCCGCTCGTTGCTCCCAGCTCCCAGAGTGCCTCACGTCGAGAGGGGAGGGTGGAGGCATCCGCCCAGCCCAAGCGCTCCAGCGCATCGCGCCCGACTCCCGCCCGCGAAGCCAGCTCCCCCGCATCCCGATACGCCCCACCGCGCTCCCGCTCAGCCACAACCGCCCGCGCATCCTGCTCTCTCAACCCATCGACGTACGCGAGCCCGATACGAACCGCGAGGGAAACAGGGGGAGGCTGGGCAAGGGGGCGTGGGTCGTCCGCCGAACGTTTTGCGCGTTCCCGCGTCCGGGGAGAGGGGTGGGGGCCGTCGCCCGAACGTTTTGCGCGTTCCCGCGCCCCAGCCTGTGAAGAGACGGCACCGTTCCTGCGCGGGGTTGCGAGTGAGGGTGATGGCCCCCGCCCCTCCAAACGCTCCACAGTGCAGTCAACCTCGCTGCGGTTGACATCGGGCCCGAGCACCTCGATCCCACGCCGCTGCGCCTCGTGCACGAGCGCGTCGGGCGGATAGAAGCCCATCGGCTGCTCGTTGAGCAGCGAGCACAGGAACTCCGGGCCGTAGTGCACGCGCAGCCACGTCGACTGGTAGGCGAGCAGCCCGAACGCCACCGCGTGCGCCTTCGGAAACCCGAACCCCGAGAACCCAAGGATCTGCTCGAACACGCGCTGCGCCAGCTCGGCATCGACGCCTCGCTCCGCGGCCCCCTCCAGGAACCGCTCCCGGTACGCGCGCAGCGCCGCCTCGGAGCGCTTGCGGCTCATCGCCCGCCGCAGCCCCTCGGCCTCGGCGGAGCTGAACCCCGCCATCGCCATCGCCACCTGGATCACCTGCTCCTGGAAGACGATCGCCCCCAGCGTGTCGCGCAGCACCGGCTCCAGCGAGGGGTGGTCGTAGGGGACCTCGTAGGAGGGGTCCTCGCGCAGCCGCTTGCGTCGCTCGATGTAGGGGTGGACGGCTCCCCCCTGGATCGGCCCCGGCCGCACCAGCGCCACCTGCACCGTGATGTCCTCGATCGTCTCGGGGCGCGTCCGTGGCAGCATCTGCATCTGCGCCCGGCTCTCGATCTGGAAGACCCCCGTCGTGTCCGCGGCCCGGATGGTGCTAAACGTCTCCGCGTCGTCGAGCGGGATCCGCGACAGGTCGATCCGCTCGTAGCGCACGCGTCCGATCTCCTCGACGCAGCGCTCGACCGCCGACAGCATCCCCAGCCCCAGCAGGTCGATCTTCAGAAACCCCGCGTCCGCGCACGAGTCCTTGTCCCACTGCACGAGCTGGCGCCCCTCCATCGCCGCCGGCTGCACTGGGCAGACGTCGACCAGCGGGTCGGTCGAGAGCACCATCCCGCCGGGATGCTGCGAGGCGTGGCGCGGCAGCCCCCACAGCTCGCGCGCCAGCCGCAGCAGCGCTCGCCAGCGCACCGACCCCGCGCGGCCCGGACCGATCGCCTCGGCAACGTCGCGCTCCACCTCGTCGCCGCGCGCGTAGATCCCCACCATGCGCGCCACGCGCTCGATCTCGCCGGGCGGCAGCCCCAGCGCCTTGCCGAGGTCGCGCACCGCCCCCCGCGACTGGTAGGTCGCGAACGCGGCGACCAGCGCCGAGCGCTCGTGCCCGTAGCGCTCATGGACCCGGGGGATCAGCTTCTCGCGGATGTCGCGTGGGAAGTCGAGATCGATGTCGGGCGCGTCGGTGATCTCCTCGTTTAGGAAGCGCCCCGGAAACAGCTCGGCGTGCACCGGATCGACGTGCGAGAGCCCAGTCAGAAAGCACACCACCGAGCTGACGCTCGAGCCCCGACCCCGCCCGGGGGGCAGCAGCGCCCGCGCCGAGTCCGGCCCCCGCACCTCCGCCGCGACCTCGCGCGCCAGCTCGAGGAGGTCGTAGTGCAAGAGGAAGAACCCCGACAGCCCCAGCGAGCGGATCAGCGCCAGCTCCTCGTCGAGCCGCCCCTGCGCCGCGGGCCGCTCCGCCGTCCCCGCGTAGCGATGCTCGAGCCGCACGCGGCAGATCTCGGCCAGCGTGCGGTCGGCGTCCGGGTCGTCGGCGCCCGGGTAGCGGTAGCCGAGGTCCCGGGTGAGGTCGAACTCGAGCCGTTGCGCCAGCTCCCCGCTCTCCGCCGCGGCACGCGGATGATCGGCGAAGCGCGCCTCCATCTCCCGGGCCGGTGCGAGCGCGAAGCCCGAGTTCCCGCGCCGCTGCGGCTCGGTCTCGTCCAGCGTCCCGCCCAGGCGCACCGCGACGAGGGCGTCCTGGAGCTCGGCCCGCGAGCGGTCGTGCGTGTGCACGTCCCCCGTCGCCACGCACTCGACCCCGAGCCGCTCCGCCACTCCGGCCAGCCACCGGTTGCGCGCCCGGTCACGGCGCCACAGCGGCCGCTGGAGCTCGACCCGGAAGCGATCGCGCCCGAACGCCGCGACCAGGCGGCGTCCCAGCATCTCGGCGCCGCGCAAATCGCCGCGCTCCCAGCGGCCGGCCAGCGCGCCGTCGCGAGCGCACCCCGACATGCACACCAGCCCCTCCGATCGCCGCTCCAGCTCGTCGAGGGAGACGACGGGAGGAAGGGCCTCGCGATCGGGCCGGTCCCTCGTCCCCCGGTGGGCCTCGGTGATCAGCCTGCAGAGGTTGCGGTAGCCGGTCGCGTTCTCGACGAGCAGGGTGAGGTGAATGCAGCCCGGCGGGCAGTTGGCGCGCTCGCCCGCCGCGAGTGGGGGAGGGGCGCCCTCATAAACAGTCAGCTCCGCGCCCGTGATCGGACGCACCCCGAGCCCCCTGCACGCGTGGGCGAACTCCATCGAGCCCCACAGCCCGTCGTGGTCGGTCAGCGCGAGCGCGGGGTGGCCGAGCTCCGCCGCGGCAGCGGCCAGCTCCGCGGGACTCGAGGCCCCGTCGAGGAACGAGTAGGCGGAGTGGCAGTGCAGCTCGACGTAGCCCATCAGGCGCGCTGCTCGAACCAGTGCCCGCCCTCGGCCGGCTCGCGGAAGACGACCACGTTGCGCCCGTCGCCGAGGACGAGCTCGAAGTAGCGCCGGCTCAGCGGCCGCGGTGTCCACCAGCGATCCTCGACCAGCCACTCCTCGCGCACCGCATCGACCGCAACCGACCCGATGGCGACGGGAACGCCGTCTTCGCCCGACTCGACCTCGACGGGGCGCGGCCAGTAGACGCCGCTCACCGCGCCCTCACTCCCTTTCCTGAGGCTCGGGGAACGGCGTCAGCGAGACGCGGCGCTCGGGGACCCTCGAGTCCGGATCGACCTCGAGCACGCGCAGGACCGCGTCGCGCCCGCCCGCTGCCCTCACCTGGCGGATCGCCTCGGCGAGATGGGCGCGGCGGCGATCGCGCTCGTCGCGGACCAGGGAGCCCTGGCGGTGAGCGGCCGGGCCGAGCGCCGGCGCCGCCAGCTCGAGCCGCAGCGCGGGCCCCGGAAGCGCCTCGAGCTTCGGCGCCAGCGCGAGCAGCAGCCGCTCCCCCGAGGCGCTCGCCTCGCGCAACGGCACCTCGACGCGCCAGCTCCCGCCGCCGGCCAGCCTTGCCGTGAGCCGCAGCCGCCGCACCGACCGTCCGCGGCGGGCGGGGTTGGCGAGTAGGCGGTCCGTGAGCAGCGCCAGCGCCCGCTCGAGCTGCTGCCCCGATGCCGCCTCGGGCAGGTCGAGCCCGTCGCGCAGCCCCTCACGCGGGGCGCGCGGGCGCAACCGCTCGTCCCCGCCGCAGGCCAGCGTCCATGCCCGCAGGCCCTCGTGGCCGAAGCGGTCGGCGACCGCGTCACGTGGCAGCGACGCCAGCTCGCCCAGGGTGCGAATCCCGAGCCGCTCCAGCGTCTCGGGCAGTCGCGACCCTCGCTCCAGCCGCCGGCGAAGCAGCTCGACCGGCTGCGGGGCGAGGAAGGAGCGGCGCGCCGGCGGCGAGACGATCACGGGCGCCCGCGGGTCGCGCCCGCGCGAGCGCCGCCTTGCACGTGGCTTCGCCCTGACGGCGGCTGCGTAGGCGGCAAAGCGGGTGGGACCGGCGCCGAGCCTCGCCGGCATCCTGGCGGCGCGGCGGGCGCGCGCCATCACGTCCTCGAGCCGCCCGCCCCACAGGTCGCGCAACCCGTCCCCCTCGAAGAACGCCTCCCCGGGACGCCCCGACTCCACCGCGGCCCCGATCCCCTCCAGCCTGGCGAGCAGCTCCTCCCAGGAGGACTCGGCGCGATCGGGGTCGGGCGTGACCAGCACCAGCTCGGGACAGCGCCCCAGCGCCTCGCCGAGCGCCATCCCGGGGTGGAGCCCATAACCCTCCGCCGCGCCCGAGACCTCCCCGATCGCCTGCTCGCGGCCCGGCTCGGGCGCGAGCGCCGCGGGACGCAGCAGCAGCTCCCGGTCGCCGGCCGCGCTCAGCAACTCGAAGCGGGGGACCAGGAGACACACGATCATCGAACATATGTTCGCTCATTGTGGCGAGATCGTCAAGTCCTTGTCACAGCCGCGCCTGGACCGCGATATGTTCGCCCCCGCCCAGACCCCTACAGAGGAGCAGAGACATGGCGAGCATTGAGGCCAAGAGCTTCGATTCCCCCGACGAGACCCGTCCGTTCGAGGGAAACGGTCAGGTCGAGATCGTCCAGCTCGGCGGCCAGGAGGTGGGGAGGGGGACCTTCGAGCCCGGGTGGAAGTGGTCTGAGAACGTCAAGCCGATCGCGCAGACTGATTCGTGCCAGGTCTCGCATCTCGGATACGTGCTCTCCGGTCGGATGCGCATCTTCATGGACGACGGCGAGGAGACCGAGATCGGCGCCGGCGAGGCGGTGGCGATCCCGCCCGGCCACGACGCCGAGACCGTCGGGGACGAGGCCTGCGTGGTCCTCGACTTCGGCGAGATCAGTGAGTACGCGAAGCGCGACTAGCCGAGCCCGCGCGCCCCAGGCTCTAGCCTGCCCGCCATGGGCAAGGCGCGCCTCGCGGCGCTCGTCGGACTGGCGCTCTTCGCGCTCGCCGGATGCGGCGGCTCGGGCTCCGACAGCTCCACCCCCGTTGAATCCGAGGCCGGCGCGGCGCCGCCAATCGACGTCCCCGGCGGCGCCGACCCCGACGACGTCGCGGTGATCGGCGCCTGGGTCGATGCGCTGCGCAGCGGCGACGTCGAGGCCGCTGCCGGCTACTTCGCGATCCCGAGCGTCGCCGAGAACGGGCCCCTCCTGGCGAAGATCCGCTCGCGCGACGATGCCGTCGAGTTCAATCAGTCGCTGCCCTGCGGCGCGCGGTTGATCCGCGCCGAGGGCACGGGAGAGATCACGACCGCGACCTTCACGCTCACGGAGCGCCCCGGCCCCGGAAGGTGCGGCGCCGGGACCGGGACGACCGCCCAGACCGCCTTCGTGATCGAGGATGGAAAGATCGTCGCGTGGCGCCGCGTGGGCGCGGGCGGCGCCCCCGGTGCAGAGGGCGAGGCCGTCTAGCCTGGGATCGCGCCGAGCGATAGTGTCCCTTTCACGGGGGCGGAGGAGGCCCCGTAAAGAAGTCCCGAGAGGAGAGCTCATGAGAGGCTTAAAGCTCGTCTGGCTCGCCGTCGGCATCGCGGGTCTCGCGCTGGGACTCGCCGCGTGCGGCGGCGGCGGCGGCGGCGGTGAGGCGACGCTCGATCTCACGATCGGCGATTCGGTGCCGCTGAGCGGCGATCTCGCCGACTTCGGACCGCCCGGTCAGAAGGCGGCGGATGTCGCTGGCGACGTGATCAACGACGCGATCGACGAAGCGGGCGTGGACCACACGGTCAACGTCGTTCACGAGGACAACTGCGGCGGCTCTGATCAGCAGTGCGCCGTGCAGGCGGCTCGCAAGATGGTCGAGTCGGACAATGCCAGCTGCATCGCCGGAGCGTGGGCGTCGGCTGACACCCTCCCGACGGCGGAGTCGGTGGCGATTCCCGAGCAGGTCCCGCTGATCTCACCGGCATCGACCAGTGACGAGATCACGGGGCTCGACGACGACGGGCTCGTCAACCGGACCGCGCCGCCCGACTCGTTCCAGGGCCCGACGCTCTCCGAGTTCCTCGTCGAGAAAGCGCTCGGTGGAGCCGAGGGCATGACCGTCAACGTCGGAGCCCGAAACGACGCCTACGGCACAGGGCTCGATGACACGTTCAGCGAGGCCTGGGAGGCCGCAGGCGGCGAGATTGGCCAAGACGTCGTCTACGACATCAAGCTGCCGAACTACGACAGTGAGGCGGAGCAGATCGTCTCGGGCAACCCCGACGGGATTGTGATCGTCGACTTCCCGGAGACCTACAACAAGGTGGGTCCGGCGCTGGTGCGCGCGGGCTTCGATCCGGAGAAGACGTTCGTCACCGACGGATTGATCTCGGGCGACCTCGCGGCGGGCGCCGGCGCAGATGCCGTCAACGGCCTGCGCGGGACCGCTCCGGGCGTCCCCGACGGCGACCCGTCGGAGGAGGCATTCGATCAGCTCTACACGGACGCGGAGCCGAAGGACGTCGATCGTCAGACATTCGACGCCCAGAACTTCGACGCCGTGATCCTGTGCTACCTCGCCGCGGTGGCGGCGGGCTCGACGGATGGTGCCGAGATGGCCGACCACATCGTCGACATCAGCGCCCCGCCCGGCGATCAGTTCACGTTCGAGCAGCTCCCCGATGCGATCGAGGCCCTGCAGGACGGTGACGACATCGATTACCAGGGCGCCTCCGGTCCGATCGACATGAACGATGCCGGCGACGCCACGGCGGGCGTCTACGACATCTACGAGTTCCAGAACGGAGCGCCGAAGGCCGTCGATGAGATCGAGGTGCAGCAGCCCGAGGGCGGCTGACCACGAGCGCCGAGCGGCGCGCGAGCGCCGCACCGCGTGAGCGGCCGGGGACCTAGTCCCCGGCCGCTTCTCTTTGCGCGGCCTCGGGCCGGTCGATCCGCCCCGTGCCGCCGAGATACAGCTCGACCACCTTCGGATCGTTGAGCAGCTCCCTGCCGGGACCCTCGAAACGGTTCTGTCCGAGATCGAGCACGTAGCCGCGATCCGACATCGAGAGGGCGCGGCGGGCGTTCTGCTCCACCATCACGATCGTCACGCCCTGGCGGTTTATCTCCCCGATCTTCTCGAAGATCGCGTCGACGAAGGCCGGCGCGAGCCCGGCCGATGGCTCGTCGAGCAGCAGTGCCCGCGGGTCGGCCATCAGCGCCCGCGCCATCGCCGCCATCTGGCGCTCGCCGCCGCTCATCGTGCCAACCGTCTGCGCACGGCGCTCGCCGAGCCGGGGAAAGAGCTCGTACATCCGCTTGGCCTGATCCTGCGTCTTCGCGGTGTCGAGGGATCCCATCTCGAGGTTCTCCTCGACGCTGAGGTTCGGAAAGACGTTGTCGAGCTGCGGCACGTAGCTCAGGCCGAGCCTGCAGCACTCATGGGGCTTGAGGCGCGTGATGTCGCTGCCCTCGAAGCGCACCCGGCCCCTGCGCGGGTGCAGCAGCCCGAAGATCGTCTTGACCAGGGTCGACTTGCCCGCCCCATTGGGGCCGATCACGGTCACGACCTCGCCCTCGGCGACCCGGATCGTGACCCCGTTGAGGACGTCCACCTCGGGCACGTAGCCGGCGACGAGGTCTTCCGTGGCCAGCACGACCTCACCCAACCCGTTGCCCGTGCTCATCGAGGGTTCCCTGGAGGCTGCCCCGCGCCGGTCGTCGGCCCACCCCCGGCGCCCCTGTCTCCACCCGGGGTGGCGCCCCCGAGGTAGGCGTTGATCACCGCGGGATCGGCCCGCACCTCGTGCGGCTCCCCGTCCGCGATCACCCGTCCCTCGGCCATGACGATCACACGGTCGGCGTGGTTCATCACCACCTCCATGTCGTGCTCGATGAAAAGGAAGGTGACGCCTTCCTGCGCCCGCAGGCGCTGCATGTGGTCCAGGAGGCGGCGCCCCAGCGTCGGGTTGATTCCGGCCATCGGCTCGTCGAGGAGCAGGAAGCGCGGTTGCGTCATTAGCGCCCGAGCCAGCTCGAGCAGCTTGCGCTGGCCGCCCGACAGCGTTCCGGCGTAGGCGCCGGCGAGCTGGGTCAGGTTGAAGACCTCGAGCAGCTCCATCGCCTGCTCGCGGACCTCGCTCTCGCGCCGCCGCCAAGCTCCGGGGCGAAAGATCACGTTCAGGAGCCGCTCACCGGGCTGGTCAGGCGCGCCGAGCATCATGTTGTCGATCACCGGCATCCGCGCCAGCGCCTTGGTGATCTGGAAGGTACGAACCATCCCCAGACGGGCGATTGTGTACGGCGGTCGGCCGAGGACCTGGCGTCCGCCGAACGACGCGGTGCCACCGTCGGGTCGGTAGAAGCCGGTGATGACGTTGAAGAAGGTGGTCTTGCCGGCGCCGTTGGGTCCGATCAGCGCCGTGATCGAGCCCTCGCGGACCCCGAGGCTCGCCCGGTCCACGGCGCGGATGCCGCCGAAGCGCTTGACGACCCCGTCGGCCTCGAAGATCGTCCCGTTCGCGCCCGCCGGCCCGGCGACGGTCGTGGCGGGAGCGGCTTCAGTCACCGAGCACCATCTCCTCCCGCTTGCCGAACGCCCCCTGGGGGCGAAAGGCCATCAGGCCGATCAGCACGAGGCCGACGATGATGAAGCGCAGGGCCGCGATCCGGCTCTCCGACAGCGGCAGGTCGAGGAATCGCAGGCCCTCGAGGATGGTCCACAGGATCACCGAGCCGACTGCAACCCCCCAGTAGCTCGCCAGGCCGCCGAGGATCAACACCGCATAGCCGATGAACGTGACGATCGGCAGGAACTCGTCCGGGACGATGAACTTCAGGTTGAGAGCCAGGAAGAAACCCGCGATGGCCCCCATCGTCGCCGCGATCGCCAGCGACTGGAGCTTGTAGGCGAAGGCGTTCTTGCCCAGCGCGCGGGCGGCGTCCTCGTCCTCACGGATCGCCCTCAGGACCCGTCCCCAAGGCGTTCTCTGGATGCGACTCATCGCGAGCATCAGCAGGATCGCCACCGCCCATACGACGAGGAAGAGGGGGAACAGCGTCGGCACGTCGGTCCAACCGAGATCGCCGATCCACCCCTCGATCGTGTCGGAGATCGAATCCCAGTCGTCGGTGAAGCCGAAGGTGCCCTGGGCCCCACCGGTGAGGTCGCGCGCGTTGAGCGCGAACAGCCGGATCGCCTCGGCGGAGGCGATCGTGGCGATCGCGAAGTAGTCCGTTCGCAGGCGAAGCGAGGGCAGCCCGACGACGAGACCGAAGGCGATCGCGATCAGGACCGCGATCGGCAGCGAGAGCCAGAACGAGATCCCGGCGTCCGTGGTCAGGATCGCCATCGCGTAGGCGCCGATCGCCATGAACGCCGCCTGGCCGAAGTTGAAGATGCCGGTGAAGCCGACGTTGAGCTGCAGGCCGAGGGCGAAGATCGTGTAGGTGCCGGCGATGATCCCGACCCCGGTCCAGAAGGCGACGTCGGTGAACGACTCGAACGTGACCGCGATCGGAGGCGTCGAGAAGGCCTCGAGCATGCCCTAGACCACCCGTGCTCGGCCGAAGATCCCTTGCGGCCTGATCATCAGGACCAGGATCAGGACGATGAAGCCGATCGCCGTCTTCCAGCGCGCGTCGATGAAAAGGGTCGACCAGTCGCCGACGAGCCCGAGCAGGATGCCGCCGGCGAGCGCTCCGTACGCGTTGCCGATGCCGCCGACGACGACGGCGGCGAAGATCGGCAGCAGAAGCTCGAAGCCGAGCTCGGGCTGGAGCTGGGTGACCGCGCCTGCCATCACCCCCGCGAGCCCGGCGAAGCCGGCGGCGAAGACCCAGGTCCAGAGGATCACCCGGGAGGTGTCGATGCCCGAGGTCTCGGCCAGGTCGAGGTTGTCCGAGAGCGCACGCATGCGCTTGCCGAGCAGGCTGTAGCGGAGCATCAACCCGGTCCCCAACAGGGTCACGAAGCCGATCACGATCACGATCAGGTTGGTGCGCCCGACCGTCAAGCCGAGGAACTTGACCGTGTCGGTGCGGTTGACGTCGAGCTGGCGCAGCTCGGTGCTCCAGATGAACTGGATCACGTATCGGAGCACGAGCGCGAGCCCGATCGCCATCAGCAGCAGCTGCAGCATCCCGGCGCCCCGGGCTCGCATCGGCCCCCACATCACCTTCTCGAGGAAGATCCCCAGCACGGCCGTCATCGCCATCGCCCAGAAGATCGCCACCACCAGGGGCAGCCCCCAGGTGATGTTCACCAGGTAGGCCATGTACGCGCCGAAGGTGAGGAAGTCCCCGTGCGCGAAGTTGACGAGCTTGAGGATCCCGTAGACCAGCGTCAGCCCGACGGCGCCGAGGGCGTAGATGGCTCCCGACGAGAGGCCGTTGAGGCTGCGCTGCGCGACGAGGTGGAGCCCCTTGCTGGCGATCATCGCCAGCACGATCAGAGCCAGCAGCGCGAGCGCGGTTCGCACCGGGTGGCGGTTGGCCTCCTCTCGAATCCGTTCGAGGCGCGACGGAGCCTCGTCCACAGTCAAGGTTCCAGCTTCCAAGGCGTGCTCCGAACTTATCTCAGCCCGCGACCCGCGGGCGATCCGGTGTCCAGATTGTGGCGCTGACGGGCGATCACCGCGTCGGTGAACTCCCTCGTCCCGGCGTGCCCGCCGAGGTCGGGGGTGCGGACGCCGGCGGCGGTCGTCTCCATCACGGCGGACGCGATCGCCTGGCCCGCCTCGCCCGCCGCCGCGTCGCCGGCCTCGCCCGCCTGGCGGAGGACCGCGGCGACCGCCAGGATCATCGCCATCGGGTTGGCGACGTCCTTGCCGAGCAGCCCCGGGGCGGTCCCGTGCGGGGCCTCGGCCATCACCACCGTCGTGTGCCCCTCGGCGTCGAGCCCCAGCAGCACCGACTCGGCGCCCGCGATCGAGCCGAACAGGGGCAGCACGAGGTCCGAGAGCAGGTCGCCGTCGCGGTTCAGCGCCGGGATCACCAGCGGCCCGTCCGCCGCGCCGGTGACCAGCCCGGCGTAGGTCGCGTCGATCAGCACCGGCTCGTAGGGGACGCCGGGGTGGCGCTCAGCCGCGGCGTCCATCTCCTCCTTGAGCATGCCCTCGTAGACGGGGCTCACCGTCCACTTGGGACCGCCGTACACGCGGCCCTCGAGTCTCGCTGCGGTGCGAAACGCGTGCTCGGCGACGGCGCGGCAGTCAGAGCGCCGGATGCGCTCGGTCCGGAAGGCGACCTCGTCGCCGTCGACCGCCTCGCGCCACTGCTCGGCGCCGTACGCGTCGCCGACCGCCATCCGGCAGACCGAGATCGGGTGGTGGATTCCCGCCACCGGGGTCACCCCCGGGATGCGGCGGCCGGTGCGCACGATCACCTTGCCGCCGACCTGCTCGCGGAGGATCCGGTTGGGGCTGCCGACATCGTCCGCGCCCTCGGGCGTGATCGTCGCCGCCTTGAGCCCGTAGCCGGCGTCGCGCATCGC
>DASPWW010000136.1:0-7635 GCA_035637595.1 Solirubrobacterales bacterium
TTGCTCTGAACGAGCACCGTCTCGCTGGCCCTCGGCCCGAACTCCGCGTCGATCAGCCTGGTCGCACGCCCGGACTCGCCGGGAATCGCGTCGTTCTGCTTCAGCTCGACCGTGCCGGCTGCCTTACCGATCAGGACGGCGACGACCACCAGTCCGAGCCAGCCGAAGATCGCGACCTTCCGATGGCGCGCGCTCCAGCGACCCATGCGAGCCGACAGATTGTTCGAGCGCTTGATCGATGACATCAGATGCTCCTTTCAGTTCTGCGGCTGCAGGTTGAGGGACTCGCGGTCTGCTTCGGCGAGCCGGGGTTCGACACTTTCCGTCTCGGTGGCGACAGGCTCGCGGGCCGGCAAGAAGCGCAGCACGATCACCGCCGTGGCGACCGCGAGCGCCGCGGCGACGACAAGGCCGACACCCATCGCTTGGGTGAAGGCGTCGCCAGCCGTGGCGAGCAGGCTGGAGGCGGCATCGCCTGGGAGCTGGGCGGCGATAGCGCTGGCCGCACCGACCGAGTCCTCAGCGCTGGCCTGCGCCTGTGCCGGCAGGCCAACGAGCGAGCCATCCACGTCATTCGAGTAGAGAGAGCTGACCAGCGAGCCGATCACTGCGACGCCGAGGGCTCCCGAGACCATGCGGGCGACGGTGTTGGTGGCCGAGGCGATACCCGACTTGGCGGCGGGCACCGCGCCCACGACCGCACTCGTGGCGGGGGCCATGACCCAGCCCATCGCCAGGGCAAGGCCGAAGAACCAGAGGGCGAGCGTGACTGCGCCGGTCTGCGGCTCCCAGAGGGTGGTCAGTGCGAGCATGACCGCAAGGCCGATCAGACCGACGGCGACCACGCGGGAAACGCCGAGCCGCTCGGCGGCCTTGCTCGAGGAGCCGGCGCCCATCATCAGCCCGAGCGCGAGCGGGCTCATGATCCCGCCCGCCTCGATCGCGCTGTAGCCGTGGACGAACTGCAGGTACTGGGTCAGCGCGAAGATCCCGCCGAGCAAGCCGAAGAAGGCGACGCTGACCGCCGCGGTACCGACGCTGAAGCCGGCGCTGCGGAAGAAGCCGAGGTCGAGCATCGGCTCGTCGATGCGACGCTCCCACCAGAGAAAGGCGCCGAGCAGGCCAACGGATGCGGTGAGAAGTCCGAGGATGAGACCGGAGGTCCAGCCCTGTCCGGGGGCTTCGATGATCGCGTACACGAGCAGGCTGAAGCCGGCGGTGGAGAGTCCGGCTCCAAGCAGGTCGAACCTGCCGGGTCGGGGGTCGCGGCTCTCGGGCACGTAGCGGATCCCGAGCAGCAACGCGGCAGCGGCGAACGGCACATTGACCATGAAGACCGACGACCAGTCGAACCACTCGAGCAAGAGCCCGCCGGTCAATGGGCCGAGCCCGATCCCGACCGCCGCCAGCGCCGCCCAGATCGCGATCGCCTTGCCACGCTCCTTGCCCGTGAACAAGTTGGCGATGATCGAGAGGGTGGCGGGCATGATCAGCGCCGCCCCCACACCCATCGCCGCCCGAACCGCGATCACCTGATCGGCCGAGTCTGCGACCAGGGCGCCGAGGCTGGCCAGCCCGAAGATCGAGATGCCGGCCTGGAGCGCGCGCTTGCGCCCGAAGCGGTCGCCGAGCACACCGAACACGAGCAGCAAGCCCGCGAAGACGAGCAAGTAGGAGTCGACCATCCACTGCAGCTTCGAGGGGGAGGCCTCGAACTCGTGCTGCAGCGTCGGCAGGGCGACGTTGAGGATCGTGTTGTCGAGCCCAATGATCACCAGGCTCAGCGAGAGCACGCCGAGCGTCTTCCAGCGGCGCGCGTACTGGACGGGGTCGATCGTCATCAGACCGTGCTCCTTTCGGGTGTGAGACCAGGCCCGCGGCGTGAGCCGGCGTCGCCGAAGGAGGCGCCCAGCCCCGCCGCGTAGGCGAACGGGTGATGGAAGGCGGCGAGCGCGTCGGCGCCCGGCACGTCGATCTCGAATTGCTCGTCGAGGTGGGCGTCGACGACCGCAACCTTCACGCGGCCGGTGTCCCTGCTCCAGAGGAGCGAAACGGCGAGGCCGTCGTTCTCGCGGACCGCGAGCTCGCTCCAGGTGTGGTGCTGACAAGTTGCGCTCATGGCTCCTCCGTCTGGGTTGGGGCTGCCTGCGCCGGTCACGGGATCTGCACCTCGCTGACCGGGACGGCCGTCGTGCGCTCGGCGACGTAGAAGGGCAGCAGCGCGAGCGCGTTCTCCTCGCTTGCGGACTCGACCGTCCACCAGATCGAATGGCCGCCCGAACCGCAGGAGGCCATCGCGCCCTTGTGACGAAGCGGGCTCTCGAAGCCGCGGAAGGCCGCGAACACGACGCCGCACTCGGTCGGCTCGTGGTGGTGATGGAGCAGGTAGCGGGGCATGTGCGGACCCTGCCTCGGCGCCGCCGCCCCGACATCGGGCGGACACCCTGGATCGGCCACCCTGATTTCTCGATCTTCGAGCCCTGATCTAAGGTGGAGCCAGAAGCGACAGATGGCACTTGCCACCCACATCGTCGGCCGCACGTCGGAGCTCGGCTCGGTCGACCGTCTCCTCACGCAGGTCGGCGGGGGACGATCCGCGGCGCTCGAGCTGGTCGGCGAGCCGGGAATCGGCAAGACGCGCCTCCTCGCCGAGCTGGCCGCCCGTGCAGACGCACGCGCGTACCTCGTCCTCTCGGGCCGGGCCGGTGAGCTCGAGCTCGATCTGCCGTTCTGGGTCTTCGTCGACGCGCTCGACGAGTACGTCCACGGCCTCGACCCGCACCGCCTCGACAGCCTCGACGACGATGTTCGGGCGGAGCTCGCGACGGTCTTCCCGTCACTGGCCGGCCTCGCGACCGGACGCCGGACGGCGATCCAGCACGAGCGCTACCGCAGCCATCGCGCCGTCTGCACGCTGCTCGAGACGCTCGCGCAGACCCAGCCCGTCGTGCTGGTGCTCGACGACGTCCACTGGGCTGATCCCGCGTCAGTCGAGCTGCTCGGCGCGCTTCTCCACCGACCGCCGGCCGCGCAGGTACTCGTCGCGCTCGCCGTGCGGCCGCGGCAGACGGGCGCGCGGCTTACGGCCGCGGTCGAACGGGCGCACCGCGCCGGCACGATCGTGCGCATCGAACTTGGGGCGCTGAGCCCCGAGGAGGCCCGCGAGCTGGTCGGTGACGAACGGGACGCGACCAGCTTCTACGAGGACAGCGGCGGCAATCCCTTCTACCTCGAGCAGCTCGCGCGGTCGGCCGACCGTCCCGACACGCCGGCGCCGACCGACGAGCCTTCGCTCGCAGGCGTCGACGTCCCAGCTGCGGTCGCCGCCGCGCTCGCCGAGGAGCTCGCCCTGCTCTCCAAGCCGGCACGCCTCATTCTCGAGGGCGCCGCCGTCGCGGGAGACCCCTTCGATCCCGAGCTCGCGGCAGCGGCAGCCGGAGCCGCCGAGGCGGCAGCGGTCGACGCGCTCGACGAGCTGCTGCGTCTCGATCTCGTCCGCCAGACGGATGTTCCCCGGCGCTTCCGGTTCCGGCATCCGCTCGTCCGCCGCGCGGTGTACGAGTCGATGCCCGGCGGCTGGCGGCTCGGCGCGCACGAGCGCTGCGCCGACGCGCTCGCCCTCCGAGGCTCGCTGACCTCGGCGATCGCGCACCACGTCGAACGCTCCGCGCGTCAGGGCGACGAGGCAGCGGTTGCGCTCCTGCGAGAGGCTGGAGAGGCGGCGGCCCCGCGTGCACCTGCGAGCGCCGCGCGCTGGTTCGCCGCCGCCCTCCGTCTCCTCCCGGCTGCTGCGCCGGGCGACCGGCGCGTCGAGCTGCTGCTGGCCCGTTCCGAAGCGCTCGCCGCCACCGGCCAACTCGGCGAGAGCCACACAGCACTCCTCGAGAGCATGAACATCGTCCCGCAGGAAGCGGAGTCGTTGCGCGTCCGCCTTACCGCTGCCTGCGCACGCGTCGAGCATCTCCTCGGCCGGTACAAAGAGGCGCACGCCCACCTCGAGAACGCACTCGCCGAGCTCCGAGACCCCGCCTCCGCGCAGGGCGTCGAGCTAATGATCGAGCTCGTCGGCGACAGCCTCTACCACGGCGACTACGACGCGATGCGCGCGTGGGCGAACCGTGCGGTCGATGCGGCAGCGCTGCTCGACGACCAGGTGCTGATCGCAGCGGCGCTCGCCGCACGTGCCCTCGCGAGCGCGGTGGGTGGTCGCGCGGCGGAGGGACAGGTATTTGCCGCCGACGCCGCCACGCTCATCGACGGTCTCACGGACGACCAGCTCGGCGGTCGGCTCGACGCGCTCGCGCATCTCGCCACGGCCGAGTTCTACCTCGAGAACTTCGCGGGGGCAGGGTCTCACGCCGAGCGCGCGCTAAGGATCGGCCGTGCGACCGGAAAGGGCGACCTCTTCCCGCTCATCGTCCCCATGCTCGGAGGCAGCCTGTGGGTTCGAGGCAGGATGGCGGAGTCAGGAGAGGTGCTCGACGGCGCGATCGCAGCCGCGCGGCTGGTGGACAACCCCCAAGGCCTCGCCTGGAACCTCTTCAACCGCTCCTACGCAGCCTTCGCCGCCGGCGACATCGACCTGGCGCTCGCGACCGCGAAAGAGGCGTTCGACCTCGCGCAACAGCTCGACCCCGGCCCCGTGCCTGCACACGCGGCGGTCGCACTCGCCTACGCCCGCCTCGAAACCGGCCACGCGGAGCGGAGTGCTGAGTTGCTGGTCGAGTTCGCTGGCGGGAACGAGCTGCGGCTGATCGGAGGAGGTTGGCGGGCCAGGTACCTCGAGCTTCTCACCCGTTCTTTCCTCGCGGCGGGCCGGCGCGACGAAGCCGAGCACGCCGCAGCGGCTGCGCAGGCCTGCGCCGAAGCTGTCGGCCTCCCGATGGCGGGCGCGATGGCAGCCCTCGCCGCCGCGGCGCTCGATCTCCACCGCGGCGAGCCGTCGTCCGCCGCCGAGCGCGCGCTGAGCGCTGCAACGGCGCTCGAGGAAGTCGGGAACGTCTTCGACGCCGCAATGTCGCGGCTGCTCGCCGGACGAGCGCTCGCCGAGGCGGGCGATCGCGACCGGGCGGCGGCCGAGCTGGAGCTCGCAGCCGCAGCGTTCGAGTCCTTCGGCTCGCACCGTTACCGACTGCAGGCCGAACGGGAGCTCCGGAAGCTCGGACGCTCGATTCACCGGCGCACGCGTCCGGGCAAGGGAGACGGGTCCGGCGTCGACTCGCTCACCGAGCGCGAGCTCCAGATCGCACGACTCGTCGTCGACCGCAAGACCAACCCTCAGATCGCGGCCGAGCTCTTCCTCAGCTCGAAGACGATCGAAACCCACCTGCGCAACACCTTCCGCAAGCTCGGAGTCGCATCACGCGTTGAAGTGGCGCGCGCCGTCGAGCGCGCCGACCACACGCTGTAGGCCAGCGCCGCAACTGCGACGTCGGGGGCGCCGACTCCCCGACGCGCGGAGAGATCAGGGTGGGCGGCGTGTTCCGGGTCGGCGCCCGATGTCGTAGCGCCGTCGTGGCGACACGCTTGTCAGGTGTTCACCGCCACGCGTGGCACTCGGAACACCGGCCGCCGCTCGCCCGCGCGGTGCCGCCGAAACGATCGGGCGTAGGAGTCCAACATGATCCTGCTCCGCGTGCTCAACCTGATCCTACTCGGGCCTGGTCGCCTGCCTCGCCGGCGCGATGGCCGGCCTCATCCTGTTCGCGCCATTCGTCGGCGGAGCGTGGCTTCTTACTCTGGCTCGCGATCGCAGGATCCGATCCAGGTTCGCCGGCACCCAGCCCGACAACTCGACCCGAGCCAGAGCACGCGATCGAATGCCGCCGGCTCGGCGACCCGGCGGCGCGGTCGGTACCAGCACGGGCAGGCGGAGTTCCGGCCTGTGTCGATCTGGGTCTGTTTAGCGATCTCCTCTCACGTCGCGGCTAGTTCGGGCTCCCGAGGTACGGGAAGCTGCCGAGCACCGTGTTGTCGTTGGCGACACAGTCTGTCGTCACCGTGCCCTCGGTGATGAGGCCGAGCTCGGTGTCGATGACATCGTCGGTAAGACCGCGGCCGTTGGGGAAGCCGGCGGAGCTCGCGGTGTCGACTGTCAGAATGTCCGGCAGGAGGAAGTCGGCGAGGCCGCTGATCTGCGCGGCGTCGTCCGACGGGTCGTCGGTGCCGATCGGCCCGCCCGCGTCGTTCAGGCTGAACAGGACGTTGAGCGTGTCGACGATCTCGCTGCGGAAGTTCGACTGGTCGTTGACCGGCTCGCTGTGGTTGTACGTGTTCTTCAACGACGACTTGCTGTCGACGACACGGTCCGGCGGCAGCGGGTTGTTCGGGATGAACACCGTCGCGATCGCAGGCCGGCCCATGCGGTCGATCTGATCGGACCCCGCGGTCGTCGTTCCCCAGACGCCGATCTTCGAGTCGCCGCCGCCCGTGAGCAGGCTGCTCGGCAGCTCGAGGACGATCGACGAGACGTTCCGGTTCGCGAAGAAGTTCTGCCGCGCGCCGGTGCAGCCGAGGAACGACTGATCGTTGTTGCTCGGGTCGTTGTCGAGCCCGAACGCGTCGAGGCCCTTGGTGATGTTGAGGAAGCCCAGCAGGTCGAAGAAGAACGGGTCGTCGCGCCGGCCCGCGAAGACCGACAGGCCGTCCCTCGTCGCGATGTACGGGCTGCTTTCGTCGAACCCCGTCGTCCGGCCGAGGTCCTTCGGGATCAGCAGCTTGCCGTTCCGCCGCACCTCGAGCTCCTGGACGCCGCTCGCGTCGGGCTGGCCGAACCTCGTCGTGAGCACGACGTCGGCGACGCCGTCACCGTCGCTGTCGACGTTCAGGTTGTAGAGGACGAACTTCGTGTTCCCGACAGCGGGCGTGCCGCGGGCGAACGTCCGGTCGGGGCCGGGCGCCGGCTCCCCGGCGCTCCCGACACCGTTGACGTTCAGCGCGAGCACCGTGTTGCTCGGATTCGTCGGCGACCTGAACGCGTAGACGTCCGTGATGTCCGTCTGCACGCTTCCGCCCGGCGGCGTGAGCCCCGGCGCGTCGAGGTGGTCGGCCGCTCCGGCCGACGACAGCCCGGCCTTCCCGATCAGGAATGCGGCAAGCACGAGCGCGCCGACCGCGGCGAAGAGCACCGTGAGCCCAATCGTGCTCCTCGTCGCCAATCTGGATGACAGCATGATTCTCTCCCTTCTCCCTATCTGCGAGCCCTGCCCCGTGTGGGGCGCTTCTTGTTCGCCGCAGGAGGGCGGTCCGGTTCGACGGGCGATCGGGTCGAACCGTTCGCCGATTCGGGACGAACGAGCAGGAGAGATGCGGAGACGGAGGATGCTGCTCGGGGGCACGGCTGCGGCAGTCGCTGCGGTCGTCGTGCTGCTCGGCGGGATCTTTTCCGGCTCTGCGCCCGTCGACCCGCTCCGCGCCGCGGCGGCCAACGCCACGCCGAGCGCTAGCGACCAGGATTCGCTGAGGCGGCTGCTCGAAGGCTTCTCGTCCGGCGACACCGCCGGCTACGTCCGCATGCTCGAGCGCCGCGTCGCCCGCCGGCCGGCTGACGCCGACGCCCTCACGCTCCTCGGCCTCGCCTACCAGCAGCGGGCCCGCGAGACCGGCGACCCCGCCTTCTACCGCCTCTCCGGCGAG